>NZ_LT629794.1:2977500-3182500 GCF_900106075.1 Polaribacter sp. Hel1_33_78 | reverse complement strand
TTTTTTGTTTACTCTAATTCTTAACTTTAGAAATGTTAAAATTCTACAGGTAAATTTGTATTTTAATTATTTTTATAATTCAATAGTTTTCCCTCTCAAATTTTAAAGTAAAAAAGAAAGTTATGTTCTTATAATTACAAAATTAATTACTAAGGGTGAAGTTTTTAAAGTTATGTATATAATGAAATAATATCAATTATATTGATGTAAACGTTTAGGTTATATCTTTTAGGGAAGTGCAGTTTATGTATTCAATTGGTTTGAAGGATAGCTGACAAATTTAGCTCTATTTTTCCTAGAAGAATACTCGTTTTTAAAAAAGTACTTTGGTGTAAAAATGGAAGTAAGCAAAATATTAAAATAGTCCGGAAGTAAATCTCTTTTTAAAGGCTTTTGTGCAAGGCAAAAAGGCTGACTTATAGAAGTCAGCCTTTTTTGAGTACTCAAGGTGGGAATCGAACCCACACTCCCGAAAGAACTGGATTTTGAATCCAGCGCGTCTACCAATTCCGCCACTTGAGCAAAACATAAATAGGATTGCAAAGGTATTAAATTATTTTATTTTAAAGTCAAAAAATTAATGTCAAACTCAATAAATAATTTCTACTTTTGTTTTCATACAACAACATCACAAAAAACAATTAAATGCCTACAAATCAACTTGCCCCAAAACTCTTTGCTTGTTCTCAGAGTACCGAATTAGCTATAAAAATAGCTAAAGAGTACGGTGCCGAATTAGGAAACGTAATCACAACTCATTTTAGCGATGGCGAATTTCAACCTGCTTTCGAAGAATCCGTAAGAGGAAGAAGAGTTTTTTTAATAGGTTCTACATTTCCTACAGCAGACAATTTAATGGAAATGTTATTAATGATTGATGCTGCAAAAAGGGCATCCGCAAGACACATCACCGCTGTGATACCATATTTTGGCTGGGCAAGACAAGACAGAAAAGACAAACCTAGAGTTGCCATTGGTGCAAAATTAGTCGCTAACTTATTGCAAGTTTCAGGGGCAACAAGAATTATGACCATGGATTTACATGCAGATCAAATTCAAGGGTTTTTTGAAAAACCAGTAGATCATTTGTATGCTTCTACTATTTTTATGCCTTATATAAACAGTTTAAAATTGGAAAACCTCACTATTGCCTCTCCAGATATGGGGGGTTCTAAAAGAGCGTACGCCTATTCAAAACACTTACACTCTGATGTAGTAATCTGCTATAAACAAAGAAAGAAAGCAAATGTAATTTCTCATATGGAATTAATTGGTGATGTAAAAGGGAAGAATGTTATCTTGGTTGATGACATGATCGATACAGGTGGCACTTTAGCGCATGCTGCTAATTTAATGAAAGATAGAGGCGCTCTGAGTGTTCGTGCAATTTGTACACATCCAATTTTATCGGGTGACGCTTATGAGAAAATAGAAAATTCTGCATTAACAGAATTGATTGTTTCTGATACTATTCCATTAAAGAAAGTAACTTCTAAAATAAAAGTGGTATCTTGCGCGCCATTATTTGCGGATGTTATGCGTAAAGTGCAGGACAATACCTCAATAAGTGGACAATTTTTAATGTAAACAATTAATAAAGAAAGTAATGAAATCAATTACAATTACAGGATCAAAAAGAGAAAGCGTAGGTAAAGTAGCAACAAAAGCCTTACGTAATGCTGGTATGGTTCCTTGCGTTATATACGGAGGAGATAAGCCAGTGCATTTTTCGGCAGAAGAAAAAGCATTTAAAAAGTTGGTGTATACTCCAGATGTTTTTACTGCAAGTATTAATGTTGATGGACAAAAAATCGCTGCAGTTTTGCAGGATATTCAATTTCACCCAGTAACAGACAGAATTTTACATGTAGATTTTTATCAGTTATTTGATGATAAAGAAATTACGATGAATATTCCTGTTAAATTAACAGGTACTTCTCCTGGAGTGCTAAATGGAGGGTCTTTACGTTTTACAAACCGTAAATTAAAAGTAAAAGCATTACCCGCTAATTTACCAGATTTTGTATCTGCTGATATTTCAGGTTTAAAAATTGGTAGTAAACTAGTGATTTCATCATTAGTGACTGACGGTTATGCATTTATGCATCCAGAAAACACTGTTGTAGTTCAGGTAAGAACTTCTCGTAATGCAACTGCGGAAGATGAAGTGGAAGAAGAAGCTACAGAAGCAGCAGCAGAATAAATTTTGCAGACATAATTTACAAAAAGCGTTACAATTCTGTAACGCTTTTTTATTTTAGTATTTTTACCAAATGAGATTAAGAAACTTCTTTTATAAATTAGCAGGTATAAAAGTTGAAACGAAAGAAGAATTGATGAAGAAATTTTTAATTGTTGGTTTAGGGAATATCGGTGAGGCCTACCATAATACACGTCATAATGTAGGTTTTAAAATTGTTGATGCAGTTGCTGAGGAATATAAAGTAACTTTTGAAACAGAGAAGTTAGGAGATGTGGCTAGTTTTCGTTTTAAAGGAAGAGCTTTTATGCTTTTAAAGCCAAGTACTTTTATGAATTTAAGTGGCAAAGCAGTAAAATATTGGATGGATAAAGAGAAAATAGCTATCGAAAATGTGTTAATTATTACAGATGATGTTCATATTGATTTTGGAACAATTCGCGTAAAATCAAAAGGTTCTGCTGGAGGACATAATGGGTTAAAAGATATTCAAGAGAAATTAAATACCCAACAATATGCACGTTTTAGATTTGGAGTAGGAGGTAACTATAGCAAAGGAAGACAAGTAGATTTTGTGCTTGGTGAATGGAATAAAGAAGAAACTAGCCTGTTAATTGAACGTTTGCCAATAGCGGCTAAAATAGTAACCTCTTTTGGGACAGCAGGTTTAGCAAATACCATGAATACTTTTAATGGTAAATAAAAAAAGCTGCCTATGTATAGACAGCTTTTTCTTAATTGTCTGATTTTTTTTATTGTCTCGTAAAACTAATACTAGCCTTAATTGCAGCAGTAGTTGCATCTATTTCTTCTTCTAATTCTTGTGTGAAAGAAACAGTAGTTTCATTAAATGTCACAACATCTAAAGTACCCTCTATAAAATCACCTCCTGTAGATGCATTAAAAGTAATGGTATTATTTGTAGTGTTTAATTGATAGGTGCCTGAATCAGAGAAATTTATGATTTCTGTATTCGTGACAGGGCTTCCAACAGCAGGCATTATAGTAGAAACAATTCTATATGCTCCAGAAGCACTATAAGAACCATTTTCACTCAAGACAAAAACAACTTGAAAAGTATCACCTATACTTGTTGAAGTAGCTACGGTAAACGGAACTGAGATACCAGATACTTCTGTTACGGATGTTACTGTTGTGTCTATACTAAGACTGTTAATATTATAAGTGCCAGCTAAATTGTCTTTAGACAAACTGAAAGGAGCTTCAGCAGAATCATCACTACAACTTGTAAAAGCAAGCGATATATATACTACTAAAATAAATTTAAGAATTTTCATAATTGTGTTTTTTTTGGTAAAGGTAACTATTAATTTAAATTGATTATGAAAAAAAAGTATCACTTTTTAAGTGAGAGATTAGTTTTCACTTGCAAACCATTCTGCAAAACTTGTATCGGTTTCTTGTAGTTTTATTGAATGAAGTTTGATGTTATTTGGCAACCTGTCTTTTATTTTTTCAGCAAAATCAATCACCATCATTTCACTGGTTGGTTGGTAATCGACTAAAATAACATGGTGATCTCTGGCTTGTAATTCTTTTGCCAATTCTATATGAGGCGTATTTTGGTTAAAAACAGTTGCATGATCAAAAACGTCTACAATCTCCTCGTTTACGATTTTCTTTAAATCACTGAAATCAATAACCATCCCAAACTTTACATGGGTATTGTCTTTAATGGGCTCTCCAGAGACAGTTACAGAAAGTTTATAAGAATGTCCATGAACATTCTTGCACTTGCCATCATAACCATATAATGCATGGCCTGTTTCAAAATTAAATTGCTTGGTAATTCTAATAATACTCATGAACGTTTGTTTCTAAATTTGTTGTAAAAATACACAATAACCAATCCTATGGCTAATGCTATAAATAAATAATTATCTCCCATTTTTGTTTCTTTATATTGTTAATCGACTAAAAAATTTTGTAAAACGTCTGCAATTTTTCTGTCATCGGATAACTGCGGAATTTTATTTTGTCCCCCAAATTTACCAATAGATTTCATATACTCATGAAATCCGCCTTTTTTAACTTTCCTAATGACTAATTGCTGTAAAACTTTACCTGCAATTAAATCTAAATAATAAATATTTTGGGCTTGCATGGAAGCATCAATTTTGGTTGCAAATTCGAGTAAATTGTTTGGCTCATTTTCAAATTCGATAAACCATTCGTGATAAGGCAAGCCATTTTCAGGATTTACTTGAGGAGCCACCGTAAACTCACTAATAGTGGTATTTGTATTTAAAATAGAATCGTTTAAAGCTTTCTCAACTTCTTTACCAATAACATGTTCGCCAAAGGCGGATATAAAATGTTTAATTCTACCGGTAACTTTTATTCGGTAGGGTTTTGTGGATGTAAATTCAACGGTGTCGCCAATATTATAACCCCAAAGACCTGCAGTGGTATTTAAAATGATTACGTAATTCATGCCCATTTTAACATCCTTTAAAGATATTCTTGTAGGGTTTTCTTGATAAAATTCGTTAGCAGGAATAAACTCATAAAAGATCCCTGAGTTTAATTGCAATAACATTCCTTTTGCTGTTTGCGAATCTTGATAGGCAATAAACCCTTCAGAGGCAGGATATAATTCGATATAATTTATTTTTTTACCAATTAAATTTTCAAACTTATTCTTATAAGGTTCAAAATTTACACCACCATAGATGAAGAAATTAAAATTCGGAAATAATTCTGAGATTGATTTCCCTGTTTTTTCAATCAATTTTTCAAAATACATTTGAACCCAAGAAGGAATTCCGCTAATTACAGACATGTCTTCGTTCATGGTTTCTTCTACAATTGCATTTACTTTGGTGTCCCAATCTTCTATGCAGTTAGTTTCCCAGGTTGGTAGTCTATTTTTTAATAAATATTTCGGAACATAATGTGCCACAATCCCACTTAATCTACCCAGTTTTATCCCATTTTTATTGCTTAAGATAGGACTTCCTTGTAAAAAAATCATTTTACCGTTTACAAAACTTGCATCCTTTTTTTCTGCAATATAAAACAGCAAGGCATTTCTGGCCGCTTTAATATGAGTAGGCATAGATTCTTTGGTGATAGGAATGTATTTAGCACCAGAAGTTGTGCCAGAAGTTTTGGCAAAATAAAGCGGTTTTCCTATCCAAAGAACATCAGATTCACCAGCAACAATTCTATCTACATAGGCTCTTAAACCTTCGTAATCAGTAACTTTAACACGATCTTTAAAATCGTTATAAGAAACAATATTCTTAAAATCATGATCTTTCCCAAAAGCGGTATTTTTTGCTTTAGAAATTAGTTTTTTAAAAACTTTGTCTTGTGTTTTATGAGGCTTGTTTGACCACTTAGAAACTCTTTTTGTGGCAAATTTGGCAAACGGAATTGCAAATATAGCTTTTATGCTCATTATTTAAAATCAATCAAATTTATAGGGTTTATTGCATAACCACCACTCCATAGTTCAAAATGTAAATGTGGCCCAGTGGTAAGTTCTCCAGAAGAACCAACACTCGCAATTACTTCTCCAGATTTTACAAAATCTCCTTGTTCTTTAAGTAGATTTCCATTGTGTTTGTAAACAGAAATATAATCATAAGCGTGTTTCAAAATAATTACGTATCCAGTTTCTGTGGTCCAGCCAGAGAAAATAACAGTTCCGTCTGCAGTTGCTTTTACTGCCGAGTTTTTTTTAGCAACAATATCTACAGCTAAATGATTTTTTTTAGCATCAAAACCTTCCGAAATTGAACCATTTAAAGGAGCAAAAAACACAATTTTTACATTTGTTGCCGCATTATTTTGAATTGGAAAACGATCTTGACTTTCTATTTTTTCTCTAAAAAGAGAATCTTCTCTAGTAGCGTTTAATAAACTATCTTGAATATTAATTCTGTCTAACAAGTTTACAGAATCGATAGCTTCTGCTTCAATTTCACCAGTTAAAATAGGTTGCAATGCTTTGGTAAAATCTTGTAAAACATCTAATTTTCTTTTTAACGAATCTGTCTGAAAAGCGAGTTTTGTTGCTTTTATTTTTAAGTCTGTAGAGGAGTAGCCAGGGATGTACTCTTTTATTGATGTAAATGTTATGAAAAAAGTTGTGACTAAAATCAATAAAAATGAAAAAACACCACCCAGAACAAAAACATTTAATAACGATAATTTTAGAGAAAAACGTTCTTCGAAAGTGTCTTCATTTAAAACAACCAATCTGTATTTGTCAGTTAGTTTTTGTTTTAATTTTCCTTTTTGTTTGTTTTGATTCTCCAAAAAATATGTTTTGAGTGCTTCTAAATTACAACGTAAAAATAGCGAAACTATTTTTTATAAAAATTCATTTCATCTAAGTATTCCCAAACTTCTTTGGTTAATAGAGGCCTAATGTTCTTTTTGTCCTTAATTCCGTTTCTTATCATTGTTGATGAAATTTCTACAATAGGCGCATTAACGGTATGAATTTTTGGATGCTTTTTAAATTGATGTTCTATCGTTCCTTCAGCAATTCTGGGATAAATATAGACATGATGGTGCGCTAAAATGGTTTCATAGTTTTTCCATTTATGAAGACTCTTTAAATTGTCTTCACCCATAATTAAACAAAATTCTTTTTCTGGAAATAAATCAGAGATATGTGCTAATGTATGAACTGTATAATTAGGTTGTGGTAATTTAAACTCAATATCACAAGGTTTAATTTTTTGGTAACTTTCTGTTGCTCTGTAAACGAGTTCAAATCGATGGTGATTTTCTAATAAAGAACTTTTCTTTTTAAACGGATTATGAGGGGTTACAACCATCCATATTTCATCTAAATCGGAATGTTCTACCATATGATTGGCAATAATTAAATGACCTACGTGAATTGGATTGAATGTGCCAAAGTATAATCCTATTTTCATTTTATTTGAGGTGATGGAAAAAAGAGAACTCTCTTTTTTATTATTTCTTTAATCTTCTAAAAACTGTGTAACGAGTTCTTCGGCTTCTTTTAAAGCAACTTCTAATTCGTAATTTTTAATAATTTTATCAAACTGTGGTGCAGTTGCCAATTCTACAGAGGCTTTTGCAATTCGCATATTTATTTTTTCTTCACTTTCAGTTTTTCGTTTTTTCAAACGGATTTTCAACTCATCTACACTTGGTGGTTTCACAAAAACAGATAATGTTTCTTCTGGATATTTCTTTTTAATACGCAATCCTCCAACAACATCAATATCAAAAATAACGTGTTTTTTTAAGCCCCAAATACGTTCAATTTCAGTTTTTAAAGTTCCATAGAAATTATCTCTATACACTTCTTCCCATTCTAAAAATTTATCGTTTTTAATATTATTTTTAAACTCTTTTAAAGAAATAAAATAATAGTCTTCTCCATCTTTTTCAAAACCTCTAGGTTCTCTAGAAGTTGCCGATATTGAGAATTCTAAATTAAATCTTTTTTGCTTTAATAAATGCCGAACAATGGTAGTTTTACCTGAACCAGAAGGTGCAGAAAAGACAATTAATTTTCCTTTAAAATCTGACATTTATAATACATTTAAAATTTGTTCTTTAATTTGTTCTAGCTCGTTTTTCATTTGAATTACCGCTTTTTGCATCGGTGCAAAATTGGCTTTAGAGCCCGTTGTATTTATTTCTCTTCCCATTTCTTGAACAATAAACCCTAGTTTTTTTCCATTAGAATCAGGAGTTTCTAAAGTTTGTAGGAAATAATCTAAATGATTTGTCAAACGAACTTTTTCTTCATTAATATCTAATTTTTCTAGATAGTAAATTAATTCTTGTTCAAAACGATTTTGATCTGTTTCAACTTTTAAATCATCAATCGCTTTTTGCAAACGTGCTTTTACGTTTTCAATTCTATCAGCATCAAAAGAATATACTTCTTCTAAATATTTTCTTATGTTGGTAATTCTTTCTCTAAAATCTAGTTCTAAAGAAGCAGCTTCATCAATCCGATACTGCACAATTTCTTTAATTGCTTCCTCAATATTTTTGTTGATGAGATTCCACTCGTTTTCATCTAATTCTGCACGTTCTGTTTTTAATGCATCTGGCATTGCAATTGCCATTCTTAAAAGTGCTACATCATCAGAATTGCCAGTTTGAACAACGTTTCTTAATTGCTGAATGTATTGGTTTACAACGCCATGATTTATGGTCGTAGAAGTTTCATCAGCTGTCATTTCAATAAAAATTGAAAAATCTACCTTTCCTCTAACTAGAGCACTAGCTAATCTTTTACGAACTGCTAATTCTTTTTCTTTATAATAAGAAGGAATTCTGACGTTTAAATCTAAGTTTTTGCTATTTAAAGATTTTATCTCTATCGTTACTTTTTTTGTCGGAAGCTGTAATACAGATTTTCCATAACCAGTCATAGATTGAATCATACAATCGTTGTTTTTACAATGAGCAGCAAAGATACCTTTTTATTTTGTTGGTTTCCCTACTTGTTTGGTAACTAAATACACACCTAAAAAAATGATTATTGTTGCCGAAATTTTAATCAAATTTAGAGAATCACTTCCAACAATTAACGCGTAAATAGTAGCGATTACGGGTTGTAAATAGATAAAAACACTAACAGTTGTGGGTTTTAGTTTTGACAAACCATACAGGTTAAAAAGATAGGTTACACAAGTTGTAAAAATAATTACAAAACCAATATTCCAGTACATATTTCTAGGAATGTCTTGCCAAACTACTTCAGTTATTTCATGATATGAAAAAGGAATTACAAAAATTAATCCAATTAAATACAACCATTTTACGAATACAATTGGGTTGTATTTAGCGATTAAGTTTTTTGCCAATACCAAATACAATCCATAAGAAGCTGCATTTAGAAAAACTAAAAAATTGCCCAAGTTATTGTTGTTCCCATGATTTTGAGAAGAATTACCGTATGTAATTAATAAAATTGCACCAACTAGACCAATAAATACACCTAAAATTCTTTGTTTCCCAATTCTTTTTCTAATAAGTATACTCGAAAAAATGAGCACCATTATCGGGGAGGTTACCATCATTACCGAGGCACTTATAGGGGTCGTAAGACTTAATCCTTTAAAAAAAGCAAGCATGTTTAATGTAATGCCAAAAAAGGAGGCGAGTAAGATTTTTTTATAGTCCTCTTTATCTATTTTCTGAGGTTTTATAAATAAGCCAGCAAACCAAAACACCATGGTACCTCCAGAAACTCTTAAAAAAATAAAAGCATAAGGTTTTATATAAAGCGGCATAACTTCTTTAGCAATGGTAAATGTTACTCCATAAATTAAGGTTGCTATAGAGACAGCAATTAAGGCTAAGACTCTTTTATTCATTCAGAAAATAAGCTTTAAAGATCAAGTTGTAAAGTTCCGGATAAATTTTTAAAGTAAAGCCAAAAAAAGAGTTTCAGATATTTTTGAAACTCTTTTTGCTTTGATTGTCTATCTTTTGGTTAGTTCACTCAAGATGTTCTTCTTTTAAATTTGTTTTCTGATGTTAAAAGGTATGCTCTAGCATTTTTAACACATCAAAAAATCAATGTTTTTTTTAATTTTAATAAATAATTTTAATTTTTTGTTACTTACAAGATACAAATTGTATAATATTACATCTATTATTATAATTTACAAAATGGAAATACATCATATAGGAGAAAACAACTCGGTTTTAAATACTTTTATTTCTGAAATTAGAGACAAAAAAATTCAAAAAGATTCTTTGCGCTTTAGAAGAAATATAGAGAGAATTGGAGAGATTTTAAGTTATGAATTAAGTAAAAGCCTTTTGTATTCAAGTGTTTCTATAGAGACTCCTTTAGGAGAAAAGAAAGAGCAATTGCCAAACAATGACTTGGTTGTATGCTCGGTTTTAAGAGCTGGTTTGCCTTTGCATCAAGGATTGTTGAATTATTTTGATAAAGCTGAAAATGCATTCATTTCTGCATATAGACATCATCCTAAAGATAATGATGAATTTGAAATTGTTGTAGAGTATTTTGCTTCACCAGAAATAAAAAATAAAACCTTTTTATTGGCGGATCCAATGTTGGCCACTGGTCAATCTTTAGTGGCGGTTCATGAGGCTATAAAAAAATATGGTACTCCAAAAGAATTGCATATTATTGTTGTTATTGGTTCTAAAGAAGGAATAGATCATATTGAAGAAAATTTTCCAGAAAACACCCATTTATGGATTGCTGCTATTGACGATGAGTTAAATAGTAAAGGGTATATTGTACCAGGTTTAGGAGATGCGGGTGATTTAGCTTTTGGGGAGAAATTATAAGAAAAAACTGAGAAAAATACAACCCACTAAAAAGATATATAAAACTAAGTCTTTCATCTTTTTTTTATCGATTAACTCAATTCCGTTTGCAATAACTACTGAAACAGGAAAAAGTACATACAAAAGTTCAGAACCGTTTTTTACAGGTAACAGAATTAAAAAAAGAATTACCGTTAGTAAATTAATAATTAATAAATACCAACTTCTTCTAAAGGTATTACTTATGGCAATGGTTGCAATGGATTTAAAAATTACAGAAAACAAAGAAAAAATAAAAATACTGATAATAAACCAATAGTATTTTGGAGCTTCATAAACTTGAAAGTCAAAATTGGATTTAAAACTAAAAAGTTCGTTAAACTCCTGCGTTTTATCAACCCAGAAAAAGTAAGTAAAATAAAGAAATATGGGAGTTATAAAAGCTATAATAGGGGTCAAAATGGTGTGAATTGTTATTTTTTGATGCAAGTAGGTTCCCGTAAAAATTAGAATTAAAAACAAAATTGAAAAAGGTTCAAAAATAAATAAAACACCTAGCCATAAACCACTGTCAAATAATTTTTGGATTACTTTTTTAGAGGATCGCAGACTGTATGTTTTTCGCAAAAAAAGGAAGTAAATAATCGTTAGAAGTAAACTTTTGTAATTTATTAATTCAGGTAAAATACAAACTGTTAAAAGTGTGAAAATAAAATAGGCGTAAGAATTATCAAAAGTTAATTTATTCTTGCTGAGAATAAAATTGTAGAAGAAAAAAACACCTAAAAAAAGGAGTAATAAAATGCCACTTTTTAAAAGTTTGTCTAGCGTAAAACCATCATAGAAAATAGTAAAAAAAACGCTAAAAGAGAAGCAAAGAAAAAAGAAAATCAATAAACCTATAAAATTGATTGGTTTAGTTTTGTTTAAAAAATTGGCTAGCATTGATTCTTTTGTTATTTTTGCAGTGTAAAGATAATTAAGTTATGATAGCAAGCAATATTTTTAGATGGATTGGTAGTTTATTTACTGATTTATTATTCATCCCTTTTAATAAATTACGTTTAGATATTGCCACAGCAGATTTAGGTTGGTGGATCTCAAACGCCGTAAACTGGATTTTCATGCTAGTTTTATTAGTTTTATTTGCATACTGGATGAAAGAATCTAAAAAGTTCTTAAGAGAAGGAACAGAGGATAAAGCTTAATTTTACATCTTGGGAAGCAAAAACAAATTGAAACGTTTCAATGAAAATGAAACGTTTAAAAATGTCATTCAACCTGCAAGAGAAGAAGTTGTTACTAACTTTTCCTTAAAAGGAAAATGGCATTCTTTTTTTAAAAATGATAATCCTATTGTTGTTGAGTTAGGGTGTGGTAAGGGCGAATATACCATTGCGTTAGCGAGACAAAATCCTCATAAAAATTTTATTGGAATTGATATAAAAGGAGCACGTTTTTGGAGAGGTGCAAAGACGGCAATAGAAGAAAATCTAGAAAATGTTGCTTTTGTAAGAACTCAAATTGAGTTGGTTGATTTTATTTTTGCAGAAAATGAAGTTTCAGAAATTTGGATTACGTTTCCTGATCCACAAATAAAATACCAGCGCACCAAACATAGAATGACAAATCCCAGTTTTCTTAAAAAATATTATCATATTTTAAAAGAAGATGGTATTATGAATTTAAAAACAGATTCTGAATTTATGCATGGTTATACCTTAGGATTGTTGCATGGAGAAGGGCATGAAATTTTATATGCAAATCACACTGTGTATAAAAATGAAGGTGCACCAAAAGAAGTTACAGAAACACAAACTTTTTACGAAAATCAGTACTTAGAAGTAGATAAGCCTATTACTTACATTAAATTTAGATTGAAGTATTAAGGAGTTTCAATGTAAAGCTAAATAAAGTGAAAGCAATCTTTGTATTGGTTCTTGAGCTCTTGCTAGTTCTAATAATTGGTTTCTTTCTCTATCGTGGTTAAATGAATACTTTTTATATCTTCACTTCATGAAAAAAGCTGACAATTTTTTTGATAGAGTCTACGGAATAGTGCGCTTAATCCCTTTTGGAAGAGTTACTAGTTACGGTGCAATTGGCACTTATTTAGGAGCTGCCAGATCAGCAAGAATGGTTGGTTGGGCAATGAATAAAGCACATAATTTAGAAGATGTTCCTGCGCATAGAGTCGTCAATAAAAAAGGATTGCTTACAGGGAAACATCATTTTGAGGGCACAAATTTAATGCAGCAATTATTGGAAAACGAAGGTATTGTTGTTCTTGAAAATCAAATTCAAGATTTAGAAAAAGTATTCTGGGATCCACTAAAGGAAGTCAAATAAATTCCACTTATCAATCCATAAATAATCACAATCTATTCATCTTAATTTCTTGTAAGTAAGCTGTATATTTGCAGACTAGATTAAATTAAAAAGGTCTAAATACTATTAATTCATGAGTTTTAAAAAAGAAGATATATACAAAGCATTAGAAACAATTACAGCTCCTGGTGAAGGAAAAAGCTTAATTGAAAACAATAATGTAACTAATGTTGTTCGTTTTGACAACGAAGTTGAAGTAGATGTAACCATCAGCAATCCAACTTTGCAAGCAAAAAAGAAAATTGAGTCAGAAATTACGAAGGCAATTAAGACAAATGTTGATGAAAACATTGATGTAAAAATTAATGTGAAAGTAGAGAAACCTGAACCAAAAGAAAAGTCAAATCAAATTCGAGGTAAAGAAATTCCGAATATTAAAAACATCATTGCAATTGCATCAGGGAAAGGTGGTGTTGGTAAATCTACAATTACAGCAAATACAGCTATTTCTTTAGCTAAAATGGGTTTTAATGTTGGTGTTTTAGATGCTGATGTGTATGGACCATCACAACATATTATGTTTGATGTAGAAAAAGCAAAACCACTTTCTGTAAATGTGGATGGTCGTTCAAAAATGAAACCTGTAGAAAATTATGGTGTAAAATTATTGTCTTTAGGGTTTTTCACAAATCCAGATCAAGCGGTAATTTGGCGAGGGCCTATGGCTTCTAAAGCATTAAATCAATTAATTTTTGATGCAGATTGGGGAGCGTTAGATTTTCTTTTAATTGATTTGCCTCCAGGAACCGGAGATGTTCATCTATCAATTGTGCAGGCTTTGCCGATTAATGGAGCTGTTGTGGTAAGTACGCCTCAAAATATTGCATTAGCAGATGCTAAAAAAGGAGTTGCAATGTTTCAACAAGATAGTATTAAGGTTCCTGTGTTAGGAATTATTGAGAACATGGCGTATTTTACACCAGAAGAATTGCCCGAAAATAAATATTATATCTTTGGAAAAGATGGTGCAAAAAATTTAGCAGCAGATATTGACACTAAATTCTTAGGAGAAATTCCGCTGGTACAAAGTATTCGTGAATCAGGAGATGTTGGACACCCTGTGGCATTGCAAGAAGGAACAGTTTTAGAGGAGTCTTTTAAAGAAATTACGAAAGAAATGTTATCCCAATTATTAAAAAGAAATGCCAATTTGCCACCAACAGAAGTAGTTAGAATCACAACAATGAGTGGTTGTAGTTCCGTTAAAAAATAAGATTATGACAGCACAAGAAACAGTAAATAATGTTGAAAAAGCATTAGATGAAATTCGTCCTTTTTTAATAAGTGATGGAGGAAACATCAAGCTACTTTCTATAGAAAACTCAATAGTAAAAGTTCAGTTAGAAGGAGCTTGCACCGGTTGTTCTGTAAATCAAATGACATTAAAAAACGGTGTGGAAGCAACCATAAAAAAGTATGCACCACAAATATCAGAAGTAATAAATGTTGCTTAAACCAATAAAAGTTAGTTTTTGAACATTTAAAAAATATATTTTTTAGCGTTACCTCAAAAGGTCGGGCTTTTAGCACTCGCTTTTTTTACTTCTAAAAAAGTAAAAAAGAGCTCAAACAGATGCTTCAATCCCTAACGCGTTTACGAATACAAAAAAAGACCTTACAAGCATAAAACCTTGTGAGGTTTTAAAAATAATAGAATGATTACAACAGATATCTTAATTATTGGTGCAGGGCCAACAGGTTTATTTACCGTTTTTGAAGCAGGTTTATTAAAACTGCGTTGTCATTTAATAGACGCATTACCGCAAGTTGGTGGCCAATGTTCTGAAATTTATCCAAAGAAACCTATTTATGATATTCCTGCATATCCAGAAATTTTAGCGGGTGATTTAACCGATAAATTAATGGAGCAAATTAAACAATTTGAACCAGGTTTTACATTAGGAGAACGTGCAGAAATAATAGAAAAACAAGACGACGACACGTTTTTTGTAACCACGAATAAAGGAACGAAGCATCACGCAAAAATTGTTGCTATTGCTGGTGGATTAGGAAGTTTTGAGCCTCGTAAACCACCAATTCCAAACATTGCTAATTTTGAAGATAAGGGGGTAGAGTATATTATTCGTGATCCAGAATTTTATAGAAATAAAAAAGTAGTTATTTCTGGTGGTGGAGATTCTGCTTTAGATTGGGCTATTTTCTTAACAGATGTTGCTTCTTCAGTAACTCTAATTCATAGAAGAAACGAATTTAGAGGTGCTTTAGATTCTGTAGATAAAGTGCAGGAATTGAAGGATGCAGGTAAAATAAGAATGATAACTCCGGCAGAAGTAAAAGAAATTATTGGAACTGATAAGGTCACTGGGGTTGCTATTATCCAAAAAGGGGAAGCGCCTTTTACAATAGAAACAGATCATTTTATTCCATTGTTTGGATTGTCACCAAAATTAGGGCCAATCGCAAATTGGGGGTTAGAAATTGAAAAAAACGCCATTAAAGTAAACAATGCTTTAGATTATCAAACGAACATTCCAGGTATTTATGCCATTGGAGATGTAAATACTTATCCGGGTAAATTGAAGTTAATTTTATGTGGTTTTCACGAAGCAACATTAATGTGTCAAAGTGCATACAAGCTTATTTTTCCAAATAAAAAATATGTAATGAAATACACTACTGTTGGTGGAGTTGATGGTTTTGACGGTACAAGAAAAGAAGCCCCAAAAGCAGTTATTAAGAAGATTGATTAATTTAGGATGTCCTTTTTGCACAGGCAAAATTTTATTTACAGACATAAAATAAATACTATTTTGTTTGAAATAGGAATTGAGGAAGTAAAAAAGTGTATAGGTTCCTAAAACAATTCTGGGTTATTTATTTTGGAATTAATTTCTATCCGAATTTTAAAACTTTTGAATACGGTTTGCTTCTTAATAAATTTAAAATTTTCGAGAGACTTTTTGTATATTTGTTTTTCAGCGAAATCGATTGAAATGTTTACAGAGTTATTAGTATATTTAAAATTCTTAATAAAACGTAATCCAGAATGATTCTTTAATTCTGTCATTTCTGCTTTGACAGGAATCTCTTTATTAAAATCTAATTCGTTATTTTAAGAAAAATATAGATTTTAATAATGTTACTTTTAATCATTCAATTTTAAAAATCATGCCTTTTTATCATAAATTAGGGGAAATACCACCCAAAAGACATACGCAATTTCGTAAAAAAGATGGAAGTTTATATTATGAACAACTATTTGGAACCATTGGTTTTGACGGAATGTCTACCAACAGCTATCATGAACATAGACCAACAATGGTCAAAGAAATTGTAAGGCAATATTCTATCGCTCCAAAAATTGCCAAAGCAAATAATATTCAATCGTATCGTTTTAAAGGGTTTCAAGTTCCGCAAGAAAGCGACTATCTAGAAAGTAGAAAGGTCGTTTTAACGAACTCAGATTGTAACATTATTTTAGCTGCACCGAAACAATCAACCAAAGATTATTTTTATAAAAATACAGATGCAGATGAGGTGATTTTTATCCATAAAGGAACGGGTAAATTACGCACAATGCTAGGGAATCTAGATTTTAAATATGGAGACTATTTAGTAATTCCGCGTGGAATTATCTATAAATTAGATTTTGATGATGAAAACAATCGACTATTTATTGTGGAATCCTATTCGCCAGTGTATACTCCAAAAAGATACAGGAATTATTTCGGCCAATTATTAGAGCATTCACCCTTCTGTGAGCGCGATTTAAGAAGGCCGCAAGAATTAGAAACACACAATGAGTTAGGTGATTTTCTAATCAAAGTAAAAAAGCAAGGTGAAATTATAGAAATGATTTATGCTTCGCATCCTTTTGATGTGGTGGGCTATGACGGATATAATTTTCCCTACGCATTTTCAATTCATGATTTCGAACCAATTACAGGTAGAATTCATCAACCGCCGCCAGTGCATCAAACTTTTGAAACGAATGCATTTGTAATTTGCAGTTTTGTGCCGCGTTTATATGATTATCACCCGAATTCAATTCCTGCGCCTTACAATCACAGTAATATAGATTCAGATGAGGTTTTATATTATGTGGATGGCGATTTTATGAGCAGAAATGATGTGGATCAAGGTCATATTTCTCTACATCCAGCAGGAATTCCACATGGGCCGCATCCAGGCGCAACCGAAAGAAGTATTGGTCATACAAAAACTGAAGAATTAGCAGTGATGGTAGATACTTTTAAACCTTTACAAGTAACGGAAGAAGCTATGAAAATTGCTGATGAAGAGTATTACAAATCTTGGTTGGAGTAATAAATTAAATAGAAGCTATTTCTTGCTTGTCGTTGTATTTTTTTTGTGAAAGAACAAAAAGTATGACACTTCAATTAGTACTGAAATATTTGCAAGTAATTAGTAAAAACAAAATATTTAAAATCATCAAAAGATGGCAAAAGAAATAAAATCAGTAAACTACGGTTTAGAAAAAATATTCGAAGGAGCTCAAGATTTTCTTCCGCTTTTAGGAACGGATTATGTCGAATTTTATGTGGGGAACGCAAAACAATCTGCACATTTTTACAAAACTGCATTTGGTTTTCAATCGCATGCATATCGAGGATTAGAAACAGGCTCTGCAGACTCGGTGAGTTATGTTTTAACTCAGGATAAAATCAAAATTATTTTAACCACTCCGTTAAATAGTAAGTCGCCTATAAACGATCATATTGTAAAACATGGTGATGGTGTTAAAGTAGTGGCACTTTGGGTAGAAGATGCAAGAAAAGCCTACAAAGAAACGATTTCTCGTGGAGCAAAGTCTTATATGGAACCAACCATAGAATCAGATGAAAACGGAGAAGTGGTTAGAGCAGGAATTTACACCTACGGAGAAACGGTGCACATGTTTGTAGAACGAAAAAACTATAACGGCGTTTTTTTACCAGGCTTTCAAAAGTGGGAATCAGCTTATAATCCGCCAACATCGGGTCTAAAATACATAGACCACATGGTTGGTAATGTAGGTTGGAATCAAATGAATAAATGGGTAAAATTCTATGAAGATGTTATGGGTTTTGTTAATTTTTTATCATTTGACGACAAACAAATTCATACTGAATATTCAGCACTAATGAGTAAGGTAATGTCTAATGGAAATGGAAGAATCAAGTTTCCAATAAATGAACCGGCTGAAGGAAAAAAACGTTCTCAAATTGAAGAATATTTAGACTTTTATGAAGGCGCTGGCGTACAACATATTGCTATGGCAACAGATGATATTATAAAAACGGTATCTCAATTAAAAGCAAACGGAATAGAATTTTTATCAACACCACCAGCAGCATATTATCAATCTGTTCCGGGAAGATTAGAAGAGTTTAGTCATGAATTAAGAGAAGATATCGAAAAATTAAAAAGTTTAGGAATTATGATAGATGCCGATGAAGAAGGCTATTTATTACAAATTTTCACTAAACCAATAGAAGACAGACCTACCTTGTTTTTTGAAATCATTCAAAGAATGGGCGCAAGAGGTTTTGGGGCCGGAAACTTTAAAGCATTGTTTGAATCTATTGAAAGAGAGCAAGCAAAAAGAGGAACTCTTTAATTTAGGAATTAAGATGTATTAACCTTGAAGAAATGAACAAACCATTAAAGTTATTGATAAATTTAATTAATAGAAAGACAGAAGGAAACCCTATTTTTAAAATATTTATGTATACCATTTTAATATTTTGTTTTTTTTCAATAATAACATCCTTGGTAATATATTTTAGTAAATAAGGGTTATTCTTATAAATATGAATAGAGAAGAAATTTTAAAAGCAATAGAGGAAAAGTATGAGAAGTTAGGCGTTCCTGTAGACGCTATGCTAGAAGGTCTGCTTTGGAGTACACCAATCACTTATTGGGACTATATCCAGACGGATGCTTTATTAGGATTGCAAACGCCTAGAACCACACAACCAGATGAAATGGTGTTTATCATGTATCATCAAGTAAACGAATTGTTGTTTAAAATGATTTTGTGGGAAATTGATCAAGTTGCAAAAACGAGGGAAGTTTCTGTAGATAAATTTACGATGCATCTCAATAGAATTAGTCGCTATTTTGATATGTTGTGTAGTTCTTTTAATGTGATGGCAGACGGAATGGAAAAAGAGCAATATCTAAAATTCAGAAATACATTAACTCCTGCAAGTGGCTTTCAAAGTGCGCAATACAGAAAAATTGAGTTTGCATCAACTGAGTTGATTAATTTAATTGATGCACGTTACAGAGATACTATTGATAGAAATTCATCATTTAAAAACGCATATAATCATTTGTATTGGCAAGCTGCTGGTAAGAATTACACAACCGGACAAAAATCGACTTTATTAAATCTTTTTGAAAAAAAATACATGGGAGATTTTATTGATTTTATGGAAGACTATAATGATATCAACTTGTCTTTAAAATTCAAACAACTTCCAAAAGAAGTTCAAGAAAACGAAGACTTAATTAAAGCAATGCGTCATTATGATTATACTGTAAATATTAAGTGGGTCATGGCTCATTACAATGCTGCCGGCAAATATTTAGGAGGAAAAGATAAGGATTTGGAAGCAACTGGCGGAAGTAGTTGGCGTAAATACATGCACCCAAAATATCAAAGAAGAGTTTTTTATCCTTACTTATGGAGCGAAGAAGAATTAAAAAACTGGGGAACATTTTAAATTAAGAGAATTCCAGAATATTTTTATTGAGAGTACAAATAATTAGTAAATGGCTTTTTTTCATTTTGGAATGGTAATTGTCATTACTTTTTTATAAGTTTGGTTTTTTATGAAAAAGTACACCCTATTATTTTTTGTAGTATTCTTTTTGACAACTGCTTTCAGTCAGGAAAAATCAGCTGTTTTTAAAAGCGGAGAATGGTTGCGGTATAAAATGAGTTATAGTGGTTTTTTAAGAGCTGGAACAGCAATTTTAGAAGTTGATGAAAAAGACTATAATGGTAAAAAAGTCTTTCAAGCAAAAGGAACAGGTTGGACTTCTGGGCCTGTAAAGTGGTTTTTTGAAGTAGATGACAAATATGAATCGTATTTTGATAAAGATAGCATAAAGCCTTATTTGTTTAAAAGAAAGATTAATGAAGGAGGTTATAAAAAACACAGAATAACCGCTTTTAATTATATTTCTAACAAAGCATACGTACAAGATTTTACAAAGCAAAAAGACACTTCTGTTTCTTTTACGAATGTACAAGATATGATGTCTTCTTTCTATTTTTTAAGAAATACGAATACAACAAATTTAAAAAAGGGAGATGAAATTGCATTAGACATGTTTATGGATTCACAAATTTATCCTTTTAAGTTGCGTTTTTTGGGAAGAGAGATTTTAAAAACAAAATTCGGAAAGGTCAATTCTTTAATATTTAGACCTTTAGTTCAGTCAGGGAGGATTTTTAAAGCACAAGAAAGTGTAACTATTTGGATTACTGATGATGCGAATAAAATTCCAATAAAAATGATGGCCTCTCTTTCTGTAGGTTCTTTAAGAGCAGAATTAGAGGAGTATAAAGGTTTAGCCAATCCTTTTCAAAAGATTTAGAAAATTTTAACGAAACCGTTTTATTAAGTTCTACTCTTAGAATGAAAATAAATCAATTTTATTTGTACTTTTGAAATCTACCCAAATAGTATAACTTTCTTGAAAAAAATAGTAGCTCTATTAGCGTTTATTTTGGTTTTTTCTTCTTGTAACAAAGAAATTAAAAACGCCGTTGTTCAAATTGAAAAACCAAAGCCAGAAATTAGATTTGGTTATAAAATTGATGATTATAAATTAATTCAAGACACCATAAAAGAAGGTGAAAGTTTTGGCGCTATTTTAGACAGACACCATGTTGCCTATCCAAAGATAAATCAAATTGCAACTTCAGTTAATGAAATTTTTGATGTTAGAAGGGTTAGGGCGGGTAAGCCTTATACTATTTTAGCAAGCAAAGACTCTTCGGAAAAAGCACAGGTTTTTATTTATAAGCACAATAAAATAAACGCAACAATTTTAGATTTTCAGGACTCTCTAATCACCGCATCCAGATTTCAAAAGCCAATTAAAGTTTTGGAAAAAGAGGTAAATGGAATTATTAACTCCAATCTTTCTGTAACAATGGATAGTTTGGGTTTAAGGCCAAACTTAACTTGGACAATAGCGGATATTTATGCTTGGACTTTAGATTTTTATGCCCTTCAGAAAGGAGATTCTTTTAAGTTTGTTTATGAAGAAAAATTTATTGATGATACTATTTTTGCAGGTTACGGAAAAGTAAAGTCAGCTGTTTTTAAGCACAAAGGTAAAGATTTATATGCATTTCGTTTTCTTGCGGATTCAATTTTAAACATTCATGAATATTATGACCAAGAAGGTAAAATGTTGCGAAGTCAATTCTTAAAAGCACCTATAAAATTTCAATATAGAATTTCATCAAGATATAATTTAAGAAGAAGGATTGCTTACTACGGAAATAGGATAAAACCTCATAAAGGCACAGATTTTGCCGCAAATATAGGAACGCCAATTATTGCAACTGCAAGCGGAACCGTTTCAGAATCTGCAAGAAGAGGAGGTAATGGAAACTATGTAAAGATTAAACATAATGGCACATACTCTACCCAATATCTACACATGAAATCACGTAAAGTAAGAAAAGGGAATTACGTAAAACAAGGTGATGTAATTGGTTATGTAGGTATGACAGGAAATACAGGGGGTCCTCATGTTTGTTATCGTTTTTGGAAATACGGTAAACAAGTAGATCCTTTAAGAGAAAAATTACCAGCTGCAAAACCTATGAAAAAAGAGGTGAAACCAACCTTTTTTAAATTCATAAGAACATTAAAATATCAATTAGATTATAAAAGAGTTCCTGTTCAAGAACCTGAAGAAATTAAAGAAACTATCGCACAAAAATAAAAAATGGCTTTAAAAAACATCAACCCAACAACAACAGAATCTTGGAGAAAATTAATAAATCATTTTAAGGATATTAAAGATATCAATATTAAAGATTTGAGTAAAGACGAAAATAGAAAAGCAGATTTTTCTATAGAATTTGATGATTTACTAGTAGATTTTTCTAAAAATAGAATTACAAAAGAAACAATTAATTTACTAGTAGCATTAGCAAAAGAAGTCGGTTTAAAAGAAGCTATTGAAAGTCAATATTCAGGAGAAGAAATTAATGTAACAGAGGGAAGAGCAGTTTTACACACAGCATTAAGAAGTACTTCTGATGAACCGGTTTTTGTCCACGGTAAAAATATTAAGCCTCAGATACAAGCAGCTTTAAGGAAAATTAAAAGTTTTTCGAATAAAGTTATTTCTGGAAAATGGAAAGGATATACAGGAAAATCAATTACGGATGTTGTAAATATTGGAATTGGAGGTTCTGACCTCGGGCCAGATATGATTGTTGAGTCTTTACAATTTTATAAAAACCAATTAACAACTCATTTTGTTTCTAATGTTGACGGAGATCATGTCTCTGAAGTAATTAAGAAATTAAATCCGGAAACTACCTTATTTGTAATAGTTTCTAAAACATTTACAACTCAGGAAACTATTACAAATTCGGAAACAATTAAAAATTGGTTTTTAAAATCAGCAACAATTTTTGATATTCCAAAACACTTCGTGGCCGTTTCTACAAATTTAGAAGCAGTAGATAATTTTGGAATTGATAAAAATAACGTTTTTCCCATGTGGAATTGGGTTGGAGGGCGTTTTTCACTCTGGTCTGCGGTAGGTTTGTCTATCAGTTTGTCCGTTGGGTTTGACAATTATAAGGCTCTTTTAGAAGGGGCGGAAGAAATGGATATCCATTTCAAAAATACAGACTTTGATAAAAACATACCAGTAGTGTTAGCGTTGATTAGCATTTGGTATAATAATTTTTATTTAGCAGAAACAGAAGCAGTTTTACCTTATTCTCAATATTTAAAGAAATTACCAGATTATTTGCAACAAGCAATCATGGAAAGTAATGGGAAAGGCGTAGATAGAAATGGAGATGCCATTGATTACCAAACGGGAACTATTGTTTGGGGTAGTACTGGTACAAATATGCAACATGCATTTATGCAATTAGTTCATCAAGGTACAAAGTTAATTCCTGCAGATTTTATTGGTTACAAAGAATCTTTATATGGTTTAACAGACCACCATAATAAATTGATGGCAAATTATTATGGACAAATGGAAGCTTTGGCTTTTGGTAAAAGTAAAGAAGAGGTTCATTTAGAATTAAAATTCTCGGGTGATGAAGATAAAATAAATCAATTACTACCTTTTAAAGTTTTTGAGGGAAATAGACCGAGTAATGCAATCCTTTTCGATAAATTAACACCACGATCTTTAGGGAAATTGATAGCACTTTATGAACATAAAATTTTCACGCAAGGAATTTTATGGAACATATATAGTTATGATCAATTTGGTGTGGAATTAGGGAAAGAATTAGCCAAGAAGCTATTGAAAAACAAATAGATTAAAATATTTTAACTGTTAAGTAGTTTTTTGTTAATAAAACTGTTAATATATTATAGTATCATTTTTAGAACATAGGTTTTATTTTGTTTACTTTTCAATATCTTAATTTGTTGTTAAAACTTAACATTAAATTAACATTATAAATCGGTAAAAGCAAGACTTTTGCCGAACATTAAATAACATAAATTTAAACAATGAAAAATTTTAAAAACTTATTATTTGTAGCTTTATTTTCTATATCTGCTGCAGTTTTAGGACAAACTAAAATTACAGGTACAATCGTTGATGAGACAAATCAATCATTACCTGGAGCTAGTGTTTTAGAAAAAGGAACAACCAATGGAGCAGTAACTGATTTCGATGGTAATTTTGTGCTAAATGCTAAATCAAATTCTGGTGTTCTAGTAATCTCTTTTATAGGTTACAAATCAAAAGAAGTTGCTTTTTCTTCTTCAAAAACTAAGTTGGGTTCTATTCAATTAGATGCGGATGCTAGTTTAGATGAAATTGTTTTAACAGCAACATCATTTGCTATTGATAGAAAAACGCCAGTGGCGGTTTCTACACTAAAAGCTGCAGATATTGAGAGAAAGTTAGGTTCTCAAGAATTCCCTGAAGTTTTAAAATCTACACCAGGAGTATATGCTACGAAATCTGGAGGTGGTTTTGGAGATGGTCGTATTAACTTACGTGGATTTAATTCTGAAAATGTTGCCGTTATGATTAATGGTGTTCCTGTCAATGACATGGAAAACGGAAGAGTATATTGGTCTAACTGGGCTGGATTATCAGATGTTACATCTGCAATGCAAGTTCAAAGAGGTTTAGGAGCTTCTAAAGTTGCGGTACCTTCTATTGGAGGAACTATTAATATTTTGTCTAAAACTTCTGATGTTCAAAAAGGAGGAAATATTATTGCTTCTACAGGTAACGATGGATACCAAAAATATGGCTTTACTTTATCTACAGGTTTAATGGATAGCGGTTTGGCTGCAACAGTGTCTTTTGCGAAAATTGAAGGAGAAGGTTATATTGACGGAACTCAATTTAAAGGGTTTAACTATTTTGTAAATATCTCTAAAGAAATCAATGATAATCATACTTTATCATTTACAACATTTGGAGCGCCACAAAGACATGGTCAAAGACAAAACAGAAGTACAATTGCTACCTACAGAGATGCTGAATCAGGAAATAAATTCAATCCAGATTGGGGTTATAAAAACGGACAAGTAACTCATATAGAGGATAACTTCTATCACAAATCTCAAACTTCATTAAACCATTATTGGACAATGAGTGATGTAACATCTTTATCAACGGCTGCATACGCATCCTATGGTACTGGTGGTGGTGGTGGAACTGCTGGAACTAACAGAGATTTATTCGGTGTTAGATTAGGTGGTTCAGATCAACCTGTAGATTTAGATAATATTGTTGAGATTAACAGAGCAAATGGCGCTTTAGGTGCTGAAGCAATCCTAAGAGCTTCTAGAAATGATCACGAATGGTTTGGTGTTTTATCTACATTCAAAACAGAACTTTCTGATGACTTAGATTTAATTGCTGGTTTGGACTGGAGAACATATACAGGAAAACATTTTAGAGAAGTAACTGATTTATTAGGAGGTGATTATTTCTTTGATAATTCTAATGTTAATAACCCGAATGCAGCTTTAAGTGTAGGAGATAAGTTCGGATATAATAATGATGGAAAAGTTGGATGGTTAGGTTTCTTTGCTCAATTAGAATATGGGACTGATAATTTTAACGCTTTTGTGTCTACATCTGTTCAAAGAAGTTCTTATCAAAGGATTGAATACTTTTTATATGACTTAAGTACAGAAGCTGGAAAAGATTTAGGAACTTCTGATAAAATAACGTTAAACGGTTATAGTATTAAAGGTGGTGCAAACTTTAGACTAGATGATGTACAAAACGTTTTTGCAAACATTGGATATTTTGAGAGACCAGCAACATTTAATGCAGTCTTTAATGGATTTAACAATACATCGATTAACTCAGATGCTGAAAATGAAAAAGTGTTTAGTTTAGAATTAGGCTACGGTTTAAGAGGTGAAAAATTTGCAGCAAATGTAAATTTATACAGAACACAGTGGAATGACAGAACATTTACAAGAACGGTAAGAGCAACCCAGCCTGGAGCTGAAGACTACACAGCCAATCTTTTAGGCGTTAACGCATTACATCAAGGTGTAGAATTCGATTTCACTTATAAGCATTCAGATAAATTAAACTTTACAGGTATGCTATCTTTAGGTGATTGGAAATGGGATAACGACTTATTAGATGTACCAGTTTTTGATGAGAATCAAAATGAAGTAGATACAATTTCCTTACCTATTGAAGGTTTAAGAGTATCAGATGCTGCACAAACAACAGCTGCTTTGGGTATGTTATACAAGTTTTGGGATAAAACAAGTATTACTTTAGACTATAATTATTTCGCAGATTTATATGCTCAAATAGATGTTTTAAGTTATGCGGATGCTACAGAAAGACCTGAAGATTCTTGGAAAGCACCAAGTTATAGTACAGTAGATGCAAGTTTACGTCATGGTTTTAACCTTGGTGAATTTGACACCACTGTTACCCTTCGTGTAAACAACTTGTTTGATACAGAATATATAGCTGACGCTTTAGATGCAAGTGACCCATTGGTATGGTTTGGTTACGGTAGAACATTTAGTTTAAGCGCAAAAATTAAATTTTAAAAACTTTAAAAATGAAAAAAATATTTTATTCTTTCGCAATTCTTTCTTTGTTGTTTACTTCGTGTAATCCAATGGAAGATATTTATGAGGAGATTGATGCTTTAGAATCAGTTATTTCTGGTGAAGCAACATATACATTAACAGATGAGGATTATGATGATTTAGAGCTAGGTTTTGGAAACTTTAATTCTATAGATGTTGCTAAATCTATGTTACCTGATTTTTTATCTGGTAAATTCCCAGCATGGGGGGCAGAATCTTTGGCTGCAGTAACGTTTAAATTATATAATCCAATTAAATTTGATGCCTATACAGTTACGGATGCAGATTATGAAGCTATTGGGTTAACTAGTTTAAATAATAGCGGAGATTTTAATGACTTTTTTGAGTATAAATTTCCAAGTGAGGTAAAAGGAACTGTAGTAGATTTAACCTATAATACAGAGCCAACAATTACAAATTATACATTAACGGATGCTGATTATGATTTAGTAGGTAATGGAAGGTTTGATAATTTTGATATTAGAACAGGAAGAGCTGAAGAAACCATTGATGCTAGAAGAGCTAAAATTCAGACTATTTTATTAAATAACTTTCCTGATGCCGCAGATGGAGCCAAGTATAATGTAACTTATGCAGTATACGATGGTAGTGCAGGTGTTTTAGAGATGTTAGTTAAGCAACAGCAAAATGAGCCTGATGCTTCTTTAACAACAAATTATACATTGACAGAGGCTGATTTTGAATTGGTTGGTAATGGTCAATATAAGAACTTCGACATAAGAGCAGGAAGAGATGAGGAGACTGTTGAGGCAAGAAGAGCTAAGATAGAGACTATTTTATTAAATAACTTTCCAGCTGCGGTTTCTGGTGACTTGTTCAATGTTACCTATGCAATTTACGACGGTGCTCCCGGTACGAGAGTTATGTTAGTTCAATTTGATGGAACTGGTTATACTATTTTCAGCACTACTTCTTACGAGTTATATACTTTTGCTTTAGAGGAATCTACAACTAGATTTACACTAACAGACGAGTGGGCTGCGCCAATTTCGTTTACAAGTGATGAGTATGCCTTAATGGGACAAAGTTATCCAAATTTTAGTGATAATGATTTAGCTATTTATAATATTGGAATCTACTTAAGAACATTATATCAATTTGCAGCGATAGACGATTTTGTTGCAGTAGAATATAATTACTTTAGTGGAGGTGTAAGCCAAAGAAATGTAAATTATGTATTTGATGGATCAGTTTGGAATGCAATTCCTACTGTTATTGATGAAACAATCAAGTTTGGTCATGATGGTAACAGTTGGGTACCAGATAACACAATCAAGTACACTTTAACTGCGGCAGATTATGCTTTAGTAGGCAATGACCGTTATGGTAATTTTGATGTAAGAGCTGGTAAAGACGAGGAGAGTGAAGAATCACGTTTAGCAAAAATAAATACTATTTTGTTAAATAATTTCCCATCAGATGCAGAAGGTCAAAAATACATCGTTACTTATAATATCTATAACGGAGCAAACGGAGTTTGGTCTCTTGCAGTTATTAAAGAAGGAAGTGCTTACGTAAAACAATAAGTTACGATATCTAAATAATTTTATTAAAACCATCTCATTTGAGGTGGTTTTTTTATGCATAAAAATGAGTAACTTTACCGAATTAAAAATATAACTATAGTATGATGAAAGATATACATTCTTATTGGGCCTATTTAGTGTTGGCAATTCTTGTTTTTGCTGTTATTAATGCGATAATTGGCCTTACGCAAAAGAAACAATTTAAAGACAAAGATTTAAGAATTGGATTGTTTACCTTAATTGTTTCTCACATTCAATTATTAATTGGATTAGGATGGTATTTTATGTCTCCTTGGTATAAAGCCTTAAAAGAAAATGGAGGTGAAGTTATGGGGGATAAAGCTGCTAGATTATTAGCTGTAGAACACCCAATAATGATGATATTAGCAATTGTACTTATTACAATTGGCTGGTCTAAACACAAAAAGAAAACAACAGATTCATCAAAATTTAAAACATTTGTAATTTTTTATGGATTAGCTTTATTATTAATTCTTTCAAGAATCCCTTGGAACAATTGGTTTTAAAAGATGAAAATTTTAAGCTATATTCTTTCACCACTCTTTTTATTTACTTTTATATTATTCCTAATTATTTTTCATCCATTGCAATGGTTGAGCTTTAATATTTTTGGAATAAATACACATTCAAAAGTAGTAGCGATTCTTAATTATTTTTTAATGAAATCGCTATTAATTATTGGGGTAACAATTAGATTAAAAAACGAATATAAAATACCAGAAAACACTTCTATAATATTTGTTTCTAATCATCAATCAATTGTTGATATTCCGCCAATTGCATGGTTTTTTAGAAAACATTACCCAAAATTTGTTGCTAAAATAGAACTTGCAAAAGGAACTCCAAGTGTATCATATAATTTAAGAGTTGGAGGAGCTGCTTTAATAGATAGAAAAGATCCAAAACAATCTATAAGTGAATTGATTAAATTCTCAAAAAGGATAAATAAAAATAAATGGGGTGCAATTATTTTTCCTGAAGGAACAAGAAGTAGAAATGGTGAGCCTAAAAAGTTTGCCTCTAATGGCTTAAAAATCATCACAAAATTTAATAAAGAGGGATATGTTGTACCTTTAACAATCAATAATTCTTGGAAGATTTTTAAATACGGAAGTTTTCCATTTGGTATTGGAAGTCCAATTACAATTACTACACACAAACCAATAAAGATTGATTCTATGCCTTTTGAGGAATTATTAGAGCAAACAGAATCAATTATTAAAGAACACATAAAATAAAAAGTTATGTCTATAAAAAACGTAAGAAAAGAAGTAATGCTAACTTTAGAAAAAAAGATGCAACACTTTATGGATACTTATTTAATTCCTGCTGAAAAAATTTGGCAACCAACAGATTTTTTACCTAATTCTCAATCAGATTCATTTATTACAGAAGTAGAAGAAATAAGAGAAATATCTAAAGAATTACATGATGACTTTTGGGTGGTTTTAGTAGGAGATACCATTACAGAAGAAGCTCTACCAACATACGAATCTTGGTTGTTAGATTTAGACGGAGTTTGTCAAGATCCAGATAACAGTTGGGCAAAATGGGTAAGAACATGGACAGCAGAAGAAAACAGACATGGAGATGTTTTAAACAAATACTTGTATTTGTCTGGACGTGTAAATATGCGTGAAGTAGAAATATCTACTCAACATCTAATAGCAGATGGTTTTGATATTGGTACATCAACAGATCCTTATAAAAACTTTGTTTATACAACATTTCAAGAATTAGCAACGTATGTTTCCCATAACAATGTCGCAAAAATTGCACGCAAAAAAGGGCATAAAGCTTTGGCTAAAATGTCTAAAATTATTGCAGGAGACGAAATGCGTCATCACCAAGCATACTCACATTTTGTAAAAGAAATCTTTAAAATTGATGCTAGTGAAATGATGTTAGCTTTTCAGCACATGATGAAACATAAAATTGTAATGCCAGCATTGCATTTAAGAGAATCTTTTGCAGAAAAAGGTAGTCTGTTTGATGACTTTTCTGCAGTAGCACAAAGAATTGGCGTATATACAGGTTTCGATTATGTTGATATTCTAAAAAAATTGAACACAATGTGGGAAATTGATAAAATCACAAACTTAACTCCAGAAGCAGAAAAAGCAAGAGATTATTTAATGAAATTGCCAGATAGAATGTATAGAATTACAGAAAGAATTGTAATTCCAGACACAAAATTTGAGTTTAAATGGATGTTACCGGCCTAATTTTTAAGAAGCGATTGAATGCTTTACGAATAGCTTTTGTTACGTAATTTAAAAAGAGCTCAAATAAAATTTCCAATCGCAGTGCCACTTGATTTTAAACCTATAAAATTTTTAAATCCTTCTTTTTTTTAAAAACGGAAGGATTTTTGGTTCGAGTTATAAAACACGTAACTTCTGTTGTTTGTCGTTTTAAAGTTTCAATTTGATTTCAATAATTTTTTTAGGATTCTAGGTCGATTTCGAACAAACAAACAGGAGCTTCTTTATAATGATCAGGCAAGCTATCTGTGTTTTTTAAATCAAACATACCAAGAAAATCAAAACCAGCATTTTTATAATGTTTAATTAATCTCGTATTATTTCCTAAAGTATCTAATCTTATAAACTGTATTCCTTTTTCCTTCACATATTCTTTTGCCCAATCTACAATTTTAGAAACAAAATTTCTTCCCCTAAAATCCGGGTTCGTGGCTATTCTATGAATATAAATAGCACTATCTCTATTTCTTTCTTCCCAAATTTGTTCATCGTTAAAAGTTATTGCCCAAATACAAACCACCTCGTTGTTCATTAACATTTTAAATTGTCTATGCTCCGCAATTTCAGTTTCAACCATGTTTCTGTTAAAATCGGGCCAAACGATTACTTTTTCTTTTGCTTTCTGATAATCGGAAGCGATTCTGTAAAAGCTATAAATTTGATCAATATCCGTAATTGTAACATTATTTATTTGCATATATATTATTTTGAACGAGTAACCGTAAAGGAATCCATATCATTTAAGAATCCTAGTTTTTTTCTTATTTTATCTTGATTTTTCCTGTCAATAGTTGCACTAACAACACCAATTTCATTTTTAGGTAAATTAGAAATTTCTGTACCTAAATAATCAATAATTAAAGAATTTCCAGAATAGCTGTACTTATTAGCATCTATTCCGGTTCTATTGACACCTATAGTGTAGCACAGATTTTCAATTGAACGCGCTTTTAAAAGCAATTCCCAAGCTTTAATTCTTTTTACAGGCCAATTTGCCATAAAAATCAATAAATCGTAATTTTCAATATTTCTAGCCCAAACAGGAAAACGTAAATCATAACAAATTAAAGGGCAAATTTTCCATCCTTTGTATGTAATAATTAATTTTTCTTCACCAGAAGTATATACTGTATTTTCTCCAGCAAAAGTAAAGGAATGTCTTTTTACGTATGTCTCAATCTTTCCTGATGGATGTGCAAAAATTAGCATATTGTAATACTTATTGTTTTTTTCTATTACCAGACTTCCTGTAATTGCTAACTTTTTTTTGATAGCGATTTTTTGCATCCAACAAACCGAAATGCCATCGATTTTCTCAGCATTTTTTTCTGGATTCATAGTGAAACCGGTAGTAAACATTTCTGGTAAAACAACGATATCTGTATTTATTGGTAAACTGTTTATTTTCTCTTCAAAAAAAGCAAGATTTTTAGTCGGATCTTCCCAAAACAAATCAGTTTGAATACCAACAATATGTAATTCATTATCCATTAAAATAAATTTGAAGATTAAAGATGTATAAATGTAAGTTTTTGTAATTTAGAAAATCAAAAAAAATCTATGCAATCTTTTATTTCTGAAACATTAGATGATATTTTACAAACCACAAAATCATTTCAAAATGTTGTTTTTGTATTGCCTTCACAAAGAGCGAAAGTGTTTGTAAAACAAACCTTTAAAGATAAAATTTCTGTTGGTTTTTTGCCGGAAATGTTAAATATAGAACAGTTTATCCAGCAAGTTTCTGGAGTTCAAAAAGCAGATAATATTCAATTATTATTTCACTTTTATACCATTTATAAAAGTGTAGAGAAAAATCCAGATTCTTTTGACACGTTTTCTTCTTGGGCATTAACGGTACTGCAAGATTTTAATGAAATTGACCAACATTTAATAAATCCAACAGATATTTTTATTTATTTAAGAGATATTGAGCGTTTACGAAAATGGTCTGTAAAAGGTACGTTTAAGGAAACAGAATTGATAAAAGATCATTATTCTTTTCTAGAAAAACTTAGCATATATTATAGTGCCTTTTATCAATTTTTAATTGATGAAAACATTGGTTATCAAGGTTTAATGTATCGAGAGGCATTTAAAAAAATTGATACCTTTTTAAATAAAAATGAAGATAAAAAAATCTTCTTTATTGGTTTTAATGCTTTAAATAAGGCTGAAGAATTGCTGTTCCAAAAAGTATTAGAGAATGGAAATTCTGAAATTTATTGGGATATAGATGAAACGTTTTTTAATTCAACTCATCAAGCAGGAAAATTTATTAGAAAGTATAAGAAAGAGTGGAAATATTTTGAAAACAAGAAACTTAAATCTTTAGGGAATACATTTTTAGCCCCCAAGAAAATAGAGGTTATTGGAGCAGCAAAGAACAATACACAAATAAAATATATTGGTGAAATTTTAGAAAAAAATACCAACTTTAAAAATACAGCATTGGTTCTAGCAGATGAAACTTTGTTGCCGATTACACTAAATTCACTGCCGAAAAACATTGAAGCAATTAATATTACAATGGGTTATCCATTAAAGGATATTCCCACAACAAATTTATTGTTTTCAATTTTTCAGTTGTTTATTTCGCAAGAAAAATTACAAAAAAAGAGTGTAAATCAGTTTTATTATAAAGATATAATTCGTTTTTTTAAGCATCAATCTATTTATGGTTTAATAGCATCAGTAGATGCTTTTACATCGGAAATTGCAAAAGAAAATCAGACTTTTATTAATGAAAATAGACTTGCAAAATTTTTAGAAAATCAAACTCCAGAAGTCGAAAATGTAGTTTTAAATCTATTTAAACCTTTTGACAATGTGATAAATTTTATTGATAGGGTTTTAGATTTAATTAATTTATTAAAAGAAGAAGTTGATGCTTTAGAAAAAGAATATTTATTTCGATTTTACACGGTATTCACTCAGTTAAAAACACTACAAAATGAATTTCAATATTTCACAGATTTAAAAATACTTTCTCAATTTTTTAAACAATTAATAGCTTCAGAAAGTTTGTCTTTTCAGGGAGAGCCATTAAAAGGTTTGCAATTAATGGGAATGCTAGAAACCCGTGTTTTAGATTTTGAAAACATTATTTTGGCATCTGCAAACGAAGGGGTGTTGCCAGCAAGTAGTCAGCAAAATTCTTTTATTCCTTTTGATGTAAAAATCGAATTTGGTCTACCAACGTATAGAGAGAAAGACGCTATTTTTTCGTATCATTTTTTTAGATTATTACAAAGGGCAAAAAATATTTTTATTTTGTATAACACAGAACATGATGTTTTTGGAAGTGGAGAAAAAAGTAGATTTGTAACCCAGTTAGAGATGATGCGGACGGATATTGTTCAAAAAATTGTATCTCCAAAAGTGCTTGCTCAAAAAGTTAAATTAAAAGAAATTTCTAAAAATAATTTGGTGTTTGATCGGTTAAGAGAATTGGCTCACAACGGTTTTTCTCCTTCCTCTTTAACGAATTATCTGTATAACCCTATGGCATTTTACAAACAGAAAATTTTAAGGATAAAAGAATTTGATGATGTTGAAGAAACTGTTGCTTACAATACCTTAGGAACTGTTGTACACGAAACTTTAGATGAGCTTTACAAGCCCTTTATAGGGAAGTTCTTAACAGTTGATGCCATTTCTGAAATGGAAAAAATAACCAAAGATTTGGTTGTAAAACATTTTAAAATTCATTTTAAAAATGGTGACTTGAGGACAGGGAAAAATCGCTTAATTTTTGAGGTTGCGAATAGATTTGTTGTGAACTTTTTGGCACAAGAAAAAAAGTTATTAAAAGATCAAAATAATCAACTAAAAATTATCGCTACAGAAGAGAATTTATCGGCTAAAATTGAAATTGAAGGAATCGATTTTCCTGTAAAAATTCATGGGAATGTTGATAGAGTTGATGAGTTAAACGGTGAAATTAGAATTATAGATTATAAATCAGGGATGGTGAAAAGTTCTGAGTTAAAAGTATTAAATTTTGCAGAATTAAGAGAGAGAGAGCAATACAAAGCGATTCAGGTTTTGTTGTATGCATTTTTATACACCAAAAGTAAAAAATATAATAGTTCTAAAAATTTAAAAGGAGGTATATTTTCTTTTAAAAATCTAAACCAAGAGTTTTTAGCGATTAATTTCTCGTCAAATTACAGAAGTCCAGAGACAACGATTACTCCAGAAAAATTAGACCAATTTTTAGAAGAGATAAAAGGTTATATCAGAGAAATTTATAATCCAGCAATCGATTTTATAGAACCTGCAGATTTAAAGTATTAATTTTTTCCTTTTAAAATTAATAGAGGAACACTAGAGTGAAATTCTTCTTTTAAAATAGTATTCTTTTCCCATAATTTTTGAAAGAATCCTCTTTTACGCCTAAATACACACAACAAATCAGGTTGATGTTTTTGAAAATGTTCTAAAACTCCTTGAAAAGTAGTTGCTTTCTCGGTAATAGTTAATGAAGATTTTAATGCCTCTAAAGATTTATTTAAAACTAAATCTTCATCCGTATAATTAGTTGTTTTTACCAATAATAAATTTACTTCAGAGTCAAATTTATTCATAATAAATTGAAGCGGTTTTAAAGCTGTTTTACTTTTCACAATGCCAGATTTAAAAGCCATTAAAATATTTTTAACTGGACTATACTTGTAACCTTCTGGAACTGTTAGTATTGGTAAATTAGTTTTCTTTACAAGGCTTCCAACAGTTTTACCTAAGAAAATTTCTTCTTTAATTGAATTGCTTTTTGCACCTACAATAATTAAATCTATACCTAAATCATGGTCAATAGCTTCCACACTATCTATTACAGAACCTTTTGCAGCGATCAATTTTACATCTACATTTTTTCTATCAACAGAATTCACTATTGTTCGCAAGTATAAATTGGTTTCACGTGCAATAATATCATCAATATTTATGATGGTTCCAGCTTTAGTTTGCGCACTATAAGCTCTAAAAACTAAAATTTTTGCATCAATTTCTGAAGCAAAATCAATGGCATATTGTAAGCTGTTTTGTGCACTTTCTGTAGATCCAATAGGTACTAAAATGTTTTGCATGATAGATTTTTTTTTAGACCACAAAGTTACTCATTTTTAAGAAAGTAATAGCTTTTCAATTTTTTTAGATACGTACCTTTGTTAAAATTATATTTTTAATGAAAACCAATATTAGCTTTAATTATATTAATAAATTAGCAATTCCTGCTTTAATAGCAGGTATAGCGGAACCTTTGTTATCTATCACAGATACTGCAATAATTGGTAATATTGATGAAAATGCTACAGAAAGCCTAGCCGCAGTAGGTATTGTTGGTGCTTTTATTTCCATGTTAGTTTGGGTTTTTGGGCAGATTAGAAGTGCAATTTCTTCTATAATTTCACAATATGTAGGTGCCAACAAATTAGGTAAAATTGAAGGTTTACCTGCACAAGCGATGGCGATTGTTGTTGCAGGAAGTTTATTGGTTTTGGTAATTTCTTATCCGTTTGCAAAACAGATTTTTCAGTTTTACAATGCTTCAGGAACCGTTTTGGATTTTTGTGTTACCTATTTTAAAATTAGAATTTTTGGATTTCCATTTTCACTTTTCGTTTTTGCAGTTTTTGGAACTTTTAGAGGGTTACAGAATACTTATTATCCAATGATAATTGCGATCATTGGAGCAGTATTAAATGTTGTTTTAGATCTTGTTTTTGTCTATGGTGTGGAAGGTTTTATTCCTGCAATGAATATTGAAGGCGCAGCTTATGCAAGTCTAATTGCGCAGGTTACAATGGCGTTAATTGCATTGATTCTATTACTAAAGAAAACATCTATTTCATTAAAAATAAGTTTACCGTTTCATGAAGAAATTCCAAATTTATTAGGCATGATTGGTAACCTTTTTATAAGAACAATTGCTCTGAATATTGCCTTATATTTTGCCACTGCTTATGCAACAGGTTATGGAAATGAATATATTGCAGCCTATACAATTGGTTTAAATCTTTGGTTGTTAGGTGCTTTTATGATTGATGGGTATTCCAGTGCCGGAAATATTTTATCAGGTAAACTATTAGGCTCCAAAGACTATAAAACATTAGTCAAATTAAGCATAAAACTTGCGAAATATGGGTTCTTTATTGGAATTATTATCGCTATTTTTGGATTCGTTTTTTATGACTTTATTGGTCAAATTTTCACAAAAGATCCGTTGGTTTTAGAGCAGTTTTATCATGTCTTTTGGATTGTAATCTTAACACAGCCAATAAGTGCAATCACTTTTATTTTTGATGGAATGTTTAAAGGGATGGGTGAAATGAAATATTTGAGAAATCTTTTAATATTATCTACGGGTTTTGTTTTTATTCCAACACTTTTGTTTTTTGATTGGTTAGATTATAAATTAGTTGCCATTTGGATTGCTTTTACATTGTGGATTTTGGCGAGAGGAATTCCGCTTATTTTTAAATTTAGAAGTAAGTTTTTACCCCTGGTAAAATCTTGATTTCTATATTGCTTTCACTTTTTAATTTGGCTATCTTGTACATCTAAAATTTAAGGAAGAGGAAACCGAATAATTTTCTTTTAATTATTGTTTTTGGAATGCTTATTGGTACTAATAATAAAAATAATTTTCTTGAAAATATTTAAAAATATATCCCTTAGAATTCGCATATTTTTATCCATGATTATATTGGTGTTATTAGCATCTGTTTTAATTTTAGGAGTTACGGTGTATCAATATGACGAGCAAACAAAAGATTATAACATCCAGCGTTTTGAGCGAAAAGAAGCAGCTACAATTAAAACCATAGATTTAGAACTGACGAACAAAACAAAGTATCCTTTAAAAACAGAAAATTTAGCTAAAATTTTTCAAGAACGGATCTACGAAATCTCTTCGATCAATAAATTAGATATTGCTATTTATGATTTAAACGGTAATCTTTTAAAGTCATCTATTAAAAGAATTTCTGAAGAGTTTGAATCAAAAATAATTTCTCAGGGAGTTGTTACAGAATTAGTAAAAAACGATAATCATAAAATTTTAAAAAGTAGAGAGAGAAAAGGTATAGGATACCAAACGTCTTATTCTTTTATAAAGGATTCTAAATTAGAGCGAATAGGAATTTTAGAAATTCAATTTACTCAAGATAATTCTGAAATACAAAAAGAGTTAAGAGAATTTATTTCGAGATTAGGTTTAGTATATCTATTTATGTTTTTAATAGCGATTTCTTTAGCTTATTTTTTATCAAGTTATATTACAAGATCCATACAGACTATTTCAGATAAAATGCAACAAACGCGGTTAAACGAACGTAATGAAAAAATTATTTTAAATGCAGCAAGTTCAGAAATTGAAGTTCTAGTAGAGGCATATAATAGTATGATTGATCAACTTGAAGAAAGTGCTGTAAAGTTGGCAAGAAGTGAGCGTGAGCAAGCATGGAGAGAAATGGCAAAACAGGTGGCGCATGAAATCAAAAACCCATTAACTCCTATGCGTTTATCTGTTCAAAGTTTTGAACGAAAATTCAATCCAGAGGATGAAAAAATTAAAGAAAAATTAGCAGAATATAGTAAGACTTTAATTCAGCAGATAGATGTAATGAGTTCTATTGCTTCTGCATTTTCAGATTTTGCTAAAATGCCAACGCAAAAAAGAGAGAGAGTTGAGGTGATTAGTGTTGTAAAATTAGCTTTAGATATTTTTAACGAGGATTCTATTAACTATTTAGCAAAAGACAAAGAGTTGTTTGCTAATTTAGATAAAACTCAATTGATTCGAATTGTAACGAACTTGGTTAAAAATGGAATGCAGGCAGCAGAGAAGACAGAAACTCCTATTGTTAATGTTGCAGTTTCATCAGAGGGAAAGCATATTAAAATAACAGTTTCTGATAATGGAAAAGGAATAGCTGAAAATGTTAAAGATTTAATTTTTGAGCCAAAATTTACGACAAAATCAAGTGGGATGGGGCTTGGTTTGCCAATGATTAAAAACATTATAGAAGCGTATGAAGGTACTATTTCGTTCACATCAGAAGAAGGAAAAGGAACTGTTTTTACCGTAATTTTACCAAAAGAATAAAAATAATTAGTTTTTAAATGATACGATATGAAATTCAATAATATCTTAGTTGAGAAAAATAATAATTTAGCCAAAGTAACGATTAATAGGCCAGAAAAATTGAATGCTTTAAATAGTGAAACAATTCATGAGTTAAGTGATGCTTTTGAAGCTTTGGAAGATGACGAAGCTATTAAAGTAATTGTACTTACAGGAAGTGGAGAAAAAGCTTTTGTAGCTGGTGCAGATATTTCTGAATTCGCCCATTTTTCTGTTAATGAAGGAGGAACTTTGGCAAGAAAAGGGCAAGAGATGTTGTTCGATTTCATAGAAAGTTTATCAAAACCAGTTATTGCTGCTGTCAATGGTTTTGCTCTAGGAGGTGGTTTAGAATTGGCAATGGCTTGTCATTTTAGAATCGCGTCGGACAATGCAAAGATGGGATTGCCAGAAGTTTCTTTGGGGGTAATTCCTGGTTATGGGGGCACGCAGCGCTTACCGCAATTAGTGGGTAAAGGAAAGGCAATGGAATTAATTATGACTGCTGGTATGATTTCGGCTGAAGATGCATTGAGCTGTGGTTTGGTAAATCATGTAACAACTCAAGAAACATTATTGCCTACAGCAGAAAAGATTGCTAGTAAAATTATGCGAAATTCATCCGTTGCAATTTCTGGAGCGATTAAAGCTGTAAATGCTAATTTTGAAGATGGTACAAATGGTTTTGATACAGAAATCAAAGAGTTTGGCAATTGTTTTGGTACTGAAGATTTTAAAGAAGGAACAACTGCATTTCTGGAAAAGAGAAAGCCTAATTTTCCTGGAGCTTAGAATGATAAAAAAAAACGAGTCATAATTGGCTCGTTTTTGAATTAAATTAAAATTTCCAATGTATAAGTTAATTAGTACTTAAATTTTAAAGTTGTGAACGTAACTTCTTTTATTATTATACATAACAACTTTATAGTCACCTTTTTCTTCTTTATCTAATTTGTATACTCTGTTTAAAATCACTTCACTCTTAATAGTTTCTGAGTAAATAATTTCATCATTATAATATAATGAAATTTTTGAAGGCTTTTTATCAAAAGCAATTTTAGATATCATTAGGATATTTTCTTCATTTCTAATGACTGGTTTAAAAATTACTATTTTAGAATTTTCATTAAAAATTACGGTTCTGTTTTTAACTTCTAAAGTTTTTACAATAATTTCAAAATCTTTATTTAATTCAATAGTGTAAGTACCATCACTCAAAGAGGATAAATCAAACACTTTAGCTAGTAATCCCGGCTTAGAGACAGTTTCGGAACGAATAATTGTTCCATCCTTGTCTTTAATGGTGAGTAAATGTCCTTTTTTCACTTCATTAAATACCAGTTTAATGTTTTTAGTATTTAATACGTTGCTTACATCTGCTCTGTTTGCGAAGTTTACGAATGTTCCTAGTAAAAAAACGACTACTAGTACTTTTGTTTTTATTGTTTTCATCATATTGTATTTTAATAATTATTTCTTTTTTTGACTTTGTGTTATAAAAAAACCTATTGTTATTAATTGAACTAAATAAAGGATTGCAAAAAACACAATTACTGTTGTAAATAAAATTCCTTCCTTGTTTAACATAATTTTAATTTTATACTACAAAGTTATAGGAAGAACTATCATATAAAAACAACACAATTGGTAATTTTATGTTCTAAATTAACAAATTATCTCATGTTAACTTTATGTAAAGTTAATTAAGCATATAAAATTGATAATTTTATATAGATAATCTCTTTTATGTATTGTATTTTTGTAATATGATACTGAAAAAACCAACACTTGAAAAAATTACCCCCAATTTTGGTGCTTCTTTATTAGTGAAAAAGCATTTAGAGTTTTTAAAGACAAATACACCCTTTTGGCATTTTCATCCAGAAATAGAATTGGTATATGTTAATAAAGGAAAAGGAAAAAGACATATAGGGAATCATATAAGTTATTTTAATAATAGTCAATTAGTGCTCATAGGTTCTAATTTGCCGCATATTGGTTATATAGATCGTTTAACAACAAATGGTTCTGAAACTTTGATACAGTTTCTGCCAGATTTTTTAGGAAAAGATTTTTTTAAAATCCCAGAAATGGCAGCTATCGCTACTCTTTTTGAACGTGCTAAAAAAGGAGTACGATTTAATATTGAAATTAAACAAAGAATTGGCGCTAAAATTGAAAAATTAATAGATTTAGAAGGAGCAAATAGAATAACATCTTTTATAGAGATCTTAAATGATTTAGCAACTACAAACGATTATACATTATTAAATGCAAATGGTTTTGCTTTCGAGGCTATATCACAAGACAGTAATAAGATAGAAATCATTTATAGCCATATTAATGATAACTTTAAGGAACATATAACTTTAGATGAGGTTTCTAATCTTGTAAGTATGACTGTGCCAGCATTCTGTAGGTATTTTAAAAAATCTACAGGAAAAACGTTTACAAAATTAGTTAATGAATATAGAGTTGTGCATGCTACCAAATTATTAGCAGAGAGTAATATGAGTATTACAAATATAAGTTTTGAGTGTGGCTTTAATAACTTTTCACATTTTAACAAGTTATTTAAAGAGTTTACAGGTAAAAGTGCTTCTATTTATAGAAGTGAAATGAAAGATTTAATTCAGTAGATTATGGAAATTATATTAGAAAACAAGATTGAAAAAGCATTAGAATATTATACTTTTAAAAGTAAAGAAATGAGAGATTTTGTGAATTCAAGCAAAGATTTAACGGTAGAACAAATTGTTGAATTCGGAGAAGAATTAGCTGTTTTAGAATATAAAATTACAGCATTAGAAGTAGCAATAGAAAGTTAAAATTAGAGTTTTCCATTCCATTCGCTATAAAACTGTTTTAAATATTCTTGCATAAATTGATGTCTTTCTGAAGCAATTCGCTTGCCAGAAAGGGTATTCATTTTGTCTTTTAATAATAATAGTTTTTCGTAAAAATGGTTAATAGTTGGTGCAGTTGACTGTTTGTATTCTTCTTTACTCATATTTAAATTTGGTGCAATTTCAGGATTGTAAAGTGCTCTATTTTTAAAGCCTCCAAAATTAAAGCAACGCGCAATTCCAATAGCCCCAATGGCGTCTAAGCGGTCTGCGTCTTGCACTACCTCCAGCTCTTTAGACATGAACTTTTCAACATCCTTTTCCAAAGAATTCTTATAAGAAATGTGCTGTATGATTTTTATAACATGATTAATCGTTTTTGTATTTACTTTTTGAGTTATGAGAAATTTACTAGCTTTTTTAGGGCCAATAGTTTCATCACCATCATAGAATTTTGGGTCCGCAATATCGTGTAAAAGGGCCGCTAATGAAATGACAAAAACATCTACCTTTTCTTCTTTAGAAATTAAAATCGTGTTTTTAAAAACTCGCTCTACATGAAACCAATCATGGCCGCCTTCAGCATGTTCTAATTCTTTTTTAACAAATTTAATGGTGTTTTCAATTACTTTTTTTTGATTCATATTACTTTCTTGAGGCGAGTTCCTTTTTAATTTTTTTAACTTTAAAAAGCATTACAAAAAATATAGGGGCAAAGAATAAAGGTAAAAAAGTTTGAAAAGAAATACTTTTTTCTAAGATAGAAAACCGGAGAAAAACTATCATTAAAACAACAACGATAGCTTGAATAATTGCAATAGTTTTTTGTGATTTTAATTTCTTTTTCAGTTTTTTATTGGTGTGTGTCGATAATACCGAGGCCATATCTTGGATTTTTTATAAAAATAAAAAATCCATTCAAAATAGAATGGATTTTAAGGTTCTTTCTTTTGGAAAGGATTTATAATGTTCTTTTAACAAAACTCTTCGTAAGCTTGTGCTAAATTCTGAGCAATCATTTGCGCAGATCTACCTTCAATATGATGACGCTCTAACATGTGCACTAAATTGCCATCCTTAAATAAGGCAATTGCAGGCGATGAAGGAGGGAAAGGAATCATATGTTCTCTTGCTTTTTGAGTAGATTCTTTTTCTACACCAGCAAAAACAGTGGTTAAGTTTGTAGGTGTTTTTTCAGCTCCAAGAGAGGCAATTGCCCCTGGTCTTGCAGTACCTGCAGCACAGCCACAAACAGAGTTTACCATTACTAAAGTTGTTCCTTCTTTAGACAATGCGTTTTCAACATCTTCACCTGTATATAATGCTTCAAAACCAGCGTTAATTAACTCATCACGCATTGGTTTTACTAATTCTTCTGGATACATAATATTCATAAATTTAAGCTACAAATATAAGAATAATTCAATCAAAATTCAAGATGTAATTCAAAGCTTATTTCAATAGATCTATAAATAGAATTGATATGATAATCTTTTCATAAAAATAACGTTGTTTCCTTATATTTGTGACAAAATTAAAATAGTATATGGGAAGTTTTACCAAATGGTTAGGTGCAGGTTTAGGCTTTAGTTTAGGAGGTCCAATTGGTGCTGCAATAGGTTTTGCAATTGGTAGTTTTGTTGATGGGTTTTCTGAAGAGGATTTAACCGAAGCGCAAAAAGAGTATCAACGCAGAGTTAGTAAAGGGGGCATGAACTCAGATACTCAATCTGGAGATTTTGAGATGAGTCTTCTTGTGTTGGCATCAATTGTTATAAAATCAGATGGAAAAATAGACCAAAGAGAATTGAACTTTGTTAGAAGTCAATTTGTTAGTATGTATGGAAAAGAAAGGGCAAATAGTGCTTTTAAACTTTTTAACGGGATTATAAAAAAAGAAGTTTCGGCAAGGCAAGTTTGTATTCAAGTTCGAGAACACATGCCTCATGCTTCTCGTTTACAATTAGTGCACTTCTTATTTGGTATTGCAAAAGCAGATGATTTTGTTTCTTTATCAGAAGTAGAAGATATTAGAAAAATAGCAGGTTATTTATACATTAATCCAAGAGATTTTGAGTCGATTAAAGCTATGTTTTATGATTCTTCAGAAAGTTCTTATAAGATTTTGGAAATTACAAAATCATCAACTGATGATGAGGTAAAAAAAGCTTATCGAAAAATGGTAAAAAAATACCACCCAGATAAATTACAAGGTTTGGGAGAAGAGCATTTAAAGGGTGCAAATGAAAAGTTTCAAAGCATACAATCTGCTTATGAAAAAATAAAAAATGAAAGAGGAATGTAATCAATCCTTTTTTTTGCGTCTAAAAGCCGCTGTTTTCAAGAAAATCCTTAATTTCGCAATCTTATTAGAAATGACAGAAAATGAAAGCTAAATTTCCTGAATATAAAGGACTTGACTTACCAAAAGTTGCAGAAGAAATTCTTAATTATTGGCAAGAAAACAACATCTTCGAAAAGAGTGTATCTTCAAGAGAAAATGCAACACCATTTGTATTTTTTGAAGGCCCACCTTCGGCAAACGGTCTACCTGGTGTTCACCATGTTTTAGCAAGAGCTATTAAAGATATTTTTCCGCGTTACAAGACGATGAAAGGATACCAAGTAAAGCGAAAAGCTGGATGGGATACGCATGGTTTGCCAATAGAATTAGGTGTTGAGAAAGAGCTAGGAATTACTAAGGAAGATATTGGTACGAAAATTTCTGTAGAAGATTATAATGCAGCTTGTAGAGAAGCAGTAATGCGTTACACAGATATTTGGAACGATTTAACCCAGAAAATGGGGTATTGGGTAGATATGGAAGATCCTTATATTACTTACGAACCGAAATATATGGAGTCTGTTTGGTGGTTATTAAAGCAGATTTATAATAAAGAATTAATTTACAAAGGGTATACCATTCAGCCATATTCTCCAAAAGCAGGGACAGGTTTAAGTTCTCATGAATTAAATCAACCAGGTACTTACCAAGATGTAACTGATACAACTGTTGTTGCACAATTTAAAGTTGTAGAAAGTACGCTCCCAGACTTTTTACAAAACGAGGGAACCATTTATTTTTTAGCATGGACGACAACTCCTTGGACATTGCCGAGTAATACGGCATTAACTGTAGGCCCAAAAATTGAATATGTTTTAGTAGATACTTTTAATCAATATACTTTTGAGCCTACGAAAGTAATTTTAGCTAAAAAACTAGTTGGCAAACAATTTGGAGGTAAAAATAATGTTGAAGTTGAAACTTCAGAAGAATTAAACAATTACAATTCTGGGGATAAAAAAATTCCTTTTTATATTGTCAAAGAATTTATTGGGAAAGATTTAGTTAATATTAAATACGAACAAATTTTAGATTACTGTTTGCCAAATGATAATCCTCAAGATGCATTTAGAGTAATTTTAGGAGATTTTGTAACTACAGAAGATGGAACAGGAATTGTGCATACAGCACCAACTTTTGGAGCAGATGATGCTATCGTTGCAAAACAAGCAACACCAGAAATTCCGCCAATGTTGGTGAAAGATGAGAATGATAATTTAGTTCCCTTAGTAGATTTACAAGGAAAATTCAGACCAGAGATGGGTGAATTTGCTGGTAAATATGTAAAGAATGAATATTATAAGGATGGTGAAGCTCCAGAAAAATCTATTGATGTTGAGCTGGCAATAAAATTAAAAATAGAAAACAAAGCTTTTAAGGTCGAAAAATATAAGCACAGTTATCCTAATTGTTGGAGAACAGATAAGCCAATATTATATTATCCGTTAGATTCTTGGTTTATCAAAGTAACGGATGTAAAAGATAGAATGCATGAGTTAAATAAAACAATTAACTGGAAGCCAGAATCTACGGGAACTGGACGTTTTGGAAATTGGTTGGCGAATGCAAATGACTGGAATTTATCTCGTTCAAGATATTGGGGTATTCCTTTACCAATTTGGAGAACAGAAGATGGTAAAGAAGAAATTTGTATTGGTTCTGTAAAAGAATTAAAGCAAAAAATGGCAAAAGCTGTTGCAGCTGGAGTTTTAGCAAAAGATATTTTTGAAGATTTTGAAGTTGATAATAACTCAGAAGAAAATTACGCGAAAATAGATTTACATAAAAATATTGTAGATGAAATTGTGTTGGTTTCTGCCACTGGACAGCCAATGAAACGCGAAAGCGATTTAATTGATGTATGGTTTGACTCTGGTTCTATGCCTTATGCGCAATGGCACTATCCGTTTGAGAATAAAGAAAAAATTGATGGAAATGAATCTTTTCCAGCAGATTTTATTGCAGAAGGAGTAGACCAAACTAGAGGTTGGTTTTATACGTTACATGCAATTTCTACAATGGTTTTTGATTCCGTTGCTTATAAAAACGTAGTTTCTAATGGTTTAGTTCTCGACAAAAAAGGGCATAAAATGTCTAAGCGTTTAGGAAATGCAACAGACCCTTTTACAACGCTATCAACGTATGGTCCAGATGCAACTCGTTGGTATATGATTTCAAATGCAAATCCTTGGGATAATTTAAAATTTGACTTAGACGGAATTGAAGAGGTAAAACGTAAGTTTTTCGGAACTTTATATAACACCTATTCTTTCTTCACCTTATATACAAATATTGATGGTTTTTGCTACAAAGAAGCAGATATTCCTTTAGAAAAAAGACCAGAAATAGATCGATGGATTTTATCTGAGTTGCATACTTTAATCAATAAAGTTGATAAATTTTATGCGGAATATGAACCAACTAGAGCTGCGAGAGCAATATCAGATTTTACACAAGATTATTTAAGTAATTGGTATGTACGTTTAAGTAGAAGGCGTTTTTGGAAAGGAGATTATCAAACGGATAAAATTTCTGCATATCAAACATTGTATACTTGTATGAATACAATTGCGAAATTAGGTGCGCCAATTGCACCGTTTTTTATGGATAAATTGTATCAAGATTTAAATTCTGTTTCGGGTAAAGAAATATCAGAAAGTATTCATTTATCAGATTTTCCAGTTTCGGATGCTAGCTTTATTGATGCCTCTTTGCAGCGTAAAATGGGTAATGCACAAACAATATCTTCATTAGTATTATCGTTAAGAGCTAAAGAGAAAATTAAAGTGCGTCAGCCATTGCAAAAAATCATGATACCTGTTGATAACCCTCAACAAAAGGAAGAAATTTTAGCAGTTGCAGACTTAATTAAGCATGAAGTAAATATTAAAGAAATTCAGATTTTAGACGATGCTTCAGATATTTTAATCAAACAAATTAAACCGAATTTTAAAACATTAGGACCAAAGTTTGGAAAAGATATGCGTTTAATAGCCGTCGAAGTTCAAAAATTCAGTCAAGAAGATATTAACAAAATTGAAAAAGATAAAAATATTATTCTTGATATTAATGGAAAAAATATTATTTTAGAACTCTCAGATGTAGAGATATCATCTAAAGACATAGAAGGTTGGTTAGTTGCAAATGAAGGTTTGTTAACAGTCGCTTTAGATGTAACGATAACGGAAGGTTTGCGTAAAGAAGGTATTGCTAGAGAATTAGTAAATAGAATCCAGAATGCACGTAAAGACTCAGGTTTAGAAGTAACGGATACAATTAAATTAACTGTGCTAAATTTTGAAAACCTTCAAAAATCTATCACAGAAAATAAAGCGTATATAATGAGTGAAACATTAACTAAAGAATTGGTTTTTGTGGATGAATTAAATAACGGTACAGAAATTGAATTTGATACCATTAAAAGTAAAATATTAATCGAAAAAATGTAAAGTTTATGTCAGACGTGAAACTAAAATATTCGCAAGAAGACTTGGAAGAGTTTAAGGTAATAATTCAGAAAAAGATAGCAAGATCACAAGAAGATTTGGATTTGTTAAAAGCAGCATATAAGAATGATGCAGACAATGGAACAGACGATACGTCTCCATCGTTTAAATCTTTTGACGAAGGCTCTGAAGTAATGAACAAAGAAGCAAATGTGCAGTTAGCAATTAGACAAGAAAAGTTTATTAGAGACTTAAATAACGCATTGTTACGAATTGAAAACGGTACTTATGGTGTTTGTAGAGTTACAGGTAAGTTAATTCAAAAAGAACGTTTAAGATTAGTGCCTCATGCTACATTAAGTATAGAGGCGAAACGTAAACAATAATAGTTTTATGATATTATAATATTCTAAAAGCTTCTGTAAAGAAGCTTTTTTTGTTCAATGAAAAATAATTTGATCATTTTATTTTTAGTATTTTCATCTGCGATTTTATCGCAAAAAAAAGTCATAAAAAAAATTGAAACCGAATTTAGTGAAATAGAAATTTCAACAATTGGTTTAGACGATTTTGTATTAGAAAACTCAACTTCAGGTTTTATAGAAATCACCTTGTTTGCAGAAAATCCTCATGAACAGCATATTCTTTTCGACGTTAAGAATGATTTTTTACAAGTTGAATTTAAAATGCATAAAATACAAAAAGAAGAAACTGTTTTTAGAAAATTTATTACTGAAAGATTGCACAGAGCTTCTGTAATTGTAAAAATTCCGAAAGGGAAAAGGGTAACTATTTTTGGAGAGAGTATTAACATAGAATCGAGAGATTATTTAGGGGATTTATCCATTTTTATTGAAAAAGGAATTGTAAAACTAAATCAGGTTAAAGCAAATACATCAATAAAATTGTATGAAGGAAGTATCTATGGGGTTCTTGAAAATTCAAATATTAATATTATTTCTAAGGTTGGTAAAATAAAAATTGATGAGCGCTTTCATGAAAAAACCTATCAAAAGAAATTAGAAAAAAATCAAAAAGAATTTTCTATAACAACAATAAAAGCTAATATTTTCTTAACTACTAAATAAACACAATAATATTGTTATTTTTGTGAACACAAATTCAAAAAAAATGTCCAAAAAGAACCTGGCAATTCTTACTGTATTATTTACAATAATTTTAGATCAAGTACTAAAAATCTATATAAAAACAAACTTTATTTTGGGAGAAGAAGTTTTAATTTTTGATTGGTTTAAAATTCATTTTGTAGAAAATAATGGAATGGCAATGGGTTTTGAATTTGGTGGAAAAACTGGAAAACTTTTTTTAACCCTATTTAGATTAGTTGCAGTTTCTGCAATTATATTCTGGCTAATGGGTAATATAAAACGAAAGGTTCATAATGCCGTTATTGTTGGTATTTCACTTATTTTTTCTGGTGCAGTCGGTAACATTATAGATTCTGTTTTTTACGGAGTTATTTTTGACGATTCTGACTATAAAGTAGCAACTCTTTTTGCTGATGAACCTTATGGAAATCTTTTCTATGGAAAAGTAGTAGATATGTTCTATTTTCCTATTTGGACAGGAAATCTGCCAGATTGGATTCCTTTTGTAGGAGGAGATCTATTTACTTTTTTTCAGTATATTTTTAATCCAGCTGATTCTTATATAACCATTGGTGTTGCTTTACTTTTTATTTTTAGCAAACACGCTTTTCCAAAAGAAGAAAAGGATGTGAAAGAATTTACAGAGGAGCATAAGAAATAAAATTAGAATTTATTTAAATTCTTTACAAGGTTGTAGTATTTTTCAATAGCTTGAGTTAAATCTATTGTATAATATAAACCTCTTTTTAAATACGCATTTCAAGGTGTATTTTAGTTTTTTAGTTGGTTTTTTCATTGCTAAATTTTAGCATTAAAAGAAATAAGCAAAAGTTCGTTTTCTCGAAGAGATTTCTAAAATTCATCAATTATCGACTATTTATGGATGGCAAGTGGTAGACATACAAACTTCCTTTTTTTTAGCTGAATTCAATTAGCGAATTGACTAGTTTATCTCTTTAAAAGCATTATTTTTGAGCATGTCTGTATCTTTAGAGCTTCAAGTTAAAACCTTACCAAATGAACCTGGAGTTTATCAGTATTTTGATAAAGATGATATAATTATTTATGTTGGTAAAGCTAAAAACCTAAAAAAAAGAGTTGCTTCTTACTTCAATAAAAACCATGAAAATGGTAAAACTAGAGTTTTAGTAAAAAAGATTGTAGGTATAAAACATATTGTTGTAAATACGGAAACAGATGCACTTTTACTTGAAAATAATTTAATTAAAAAATACAAACCACGTTACAATGTTCTCTTAAAAGACGATAAAAGTTACCCTTGGATTTGTATCAAAAAAGAACGTTTTCCAAGGATTTTTGCAACCAGAAGAGTTATCAAAGATGGTTCAGAATATTTTGGTCCTTATACTTCTGTAAGAACCGTAAGAGTGCTGTTAGATTTGATAAAAGAGTTGTATTCACTGAGGACTTGTAATTATGATTTAAGCCACAAAAGTATTAATGAGGGTAAATACAAAGTTTGTTTAGAATATCATTTAAAAAATTGTAAAGGTGCTTGTGAGGCGCTAGAAACCGAGGCAAATTATAATGATTCTATCAAAGAAATAAGGAACATCATCAAAGGAAATTTTAAAGAAAGTTTAGAAAAATTTCAAGAAATGATGATCAGTTTTGCTGAGAAAATGGAGTTTGAAGAAGCCCAGAAAATTAAGGAAAAACTGAATTTATTAAGTAACTATCAGTCAAAAAGCACCATTATAAATCCATCAATAAATAATGTTGATGTGTTTTCTATTATTTCTGATGATACTCATGGTTATGCAAATTTTCTAAAGATTTCAAATGGATCAATTATTCAATCACACACAACAGAAATCAAGAAAAAATTAGATGAAACAGATACAGAATTATTGGAACTGTTTATTGTAGAAATAAGGCAACGATTCAACTCGCAGGCGCCAGAAATTTATGTACCCTTTAAAGTTAATTTGGGTGAAAGTGTAAAAGTAACTATTCCTAAATTAGGTGATAAAAAACGCATTGTAGAACTTTCTGAGCGAAATGCTAAATATTATAGACAGGAGCAATTTAAACAAATAAAAATTGTTGATCCAGACAGACATGTGAAAAGAATAATGGCGCAGATGAAAAAAGATTTACGCCTTTCTGAAGATCCAAGGCATATAGAATGTTTTGATAATTCGAATATTCAAGGCACACATCCTGTGGCTGCTTGTGTTGTTTTTAGAGATGGAAAACCTAGTAAAAAGGAATACAGACATTACAATATAAAAACAGTAGAGGGGCCAGATGATTTTGCATCTATGGAAGAAGTGGTGTATAGAAGATACAAACGCTTATTAGCTGAAGGAGCATCATTACCTCAATTAATTATTGTTGATGGAGGAAAAGGACAGTTATCATCGGGCTTAAAAAGTCTAGATATTTTAGGTTTGCGAGGAAAAATTGCTATTATTGGAATTGCAAAACGGTTGGAAGAAATTTATTACCCTGATGATCCTATTCCTTTATATCTGGATAAAAAATCTGAAACGTTAAAAATTACACAGTATTTAAGAAACGAAGCACATAGATTTGGTATTACTTTTCATAGAAATAAACGTAGTAAAAGTGCCATAAAATCTGAGTTAGAGCAAATCCCTGATATAGGTACCCAAACTATTACAACTTTATTGCGTAAATTTAAGTCGGCGAAACGTGTTAAAGAAGCTTCGAAAGAAGAGTTGATAGAAGTAATAGGAAACGTAAGGGCGATAAAGGTATATGAATATTTCCATCCTTTAAAAAAATGAAAAAATTTTTAGTGATCTTTTTTTTATTGATTTCAGCAGTTTGCTATAGTCAAGAAAAACAACCAAAAGTGGGTTTAGTTTTAAGCGGAGGAGGCGCAAAGGGCTTTGCACATATAGGCGTTTTAAAGGAGATTGACAAGGCAGGCGTTCATATTGATTATATTGGAGGCACCAGTATGGGTGCAATTATTGGAGGGTTGTATGCTGCAGGATATTCAGGAGAACAAATAGAGAAGATAGCCTTAGAGACAGACTTTATCTCCATGTTAAGGGATGAGTTGCCAAGAAATTCAGAAACATTTTTCGAAAAAGAATTTGGTGAGAAAACAGCAATTACACTTCCAGTTATAAATGGCACTATTGCTTTGCCAAAGGCAGTTTCTAAAGGTCAGAATATTTTAAATTTTTTATTAGAATTGTTAGAGCCTATAGAAGGGATTGACGATTTTAGCAAGCTTCCAACACCTTTTTTTTGTATTGCAACAAATGTTGAAACCGGGGCTCTTGTGTTATTAGAAAAAGGTTCTTTACCATTGGCTTTAAGAGCAAGTGGCTCTTTCCCAACGTTATTAAATCCGGTTGTTTTAGATAATAAATTATTGGTTGATGGAGGAATTGCAAATAATTTTCCGGTTAGTTTAATGAAATCTAAAGGAATAGATATTGTTATTGGTGTGGATGTAGAAGGAAAACTGTATCAAAAGGAAGAACTCAACTCTGTTATTTCTATTATGAGTCAGATTAGTAGTTATAAAATGTACGATGTAACCAAAAGGGAAAAAGAAAGGTTAGATGTTTATATTCATCCAAAAGTGTCTAAGTATAAGGTAGTAGATTTTGATAAAAAAGTAGAAATTCTGCAATATGGAATAGAAGAAGCAGCAAAATTTACTACCGTTTTTAAAGCAATAGGGGTAAAACAAAAGCAAAAAAAGAAGAGGAAAAAGATAGAACTCGTTAATAAAAAACATTTTGTTTCCGAAATTGATGTTAAGGGTTTTAAAAATTATACGAGAGCGTTTGTTTTAGGTAAATTAAAAATTAGAGCAGGGGATAGCGTTTCTAGAAAGGAAATTACGAAAAGAATTTATTTGCTATCTGCAACAAAAAATTATGATAGAATACGGTATAATTTTATTAAAAAGGAAGATAATTCTTATAAACTAAACTTTTTTTTAATAGAATCTAAAGAAAATGCGAATCTAAAGTTAGGGATTCATTATGATGCTTTATATAAATCTGGAATTTTGGCGAACTACAGTCAAAAGCATTTATTAGTAAATAATGATTTATTTTCTTTAGACTTGATTTTGGGAGATAATTTAAGATATAATCTAAATTATTTTGTAGACAATGGCTTTTATTTAAGTTACGGTATAAGATCTAGGTATAATCATTTTAGAGCAAATTCTAAATTTAACTCCATAGTTTCTGCGGTTCCGAATGTCGGTAATATTAACTTAGAATATAAAGACAATACAAATCAGTTTTTTGTGCAAACTACTTTCGATAGAAAGTTTGCTTTGGGTTTTGGATTGGAACATAAGCATATAAAAGCAACTACAGAAACATACACATCGAACAATGAGGCAACTATTTTTGATAATAGTAATTATTTTAACGCTTTTGGATATTTAAAGTTAGACACTTATGATGATAAGATTTTTCCTACAAAAGGATATCATGCAGACTTAAATGCAAAGTGGTACGGAGCATCGTCAGGATCTAATGAAGAGTTTACACCCTTTTTACAAGGAAAAGGAACTTTAGGTTTTGCAACAAGTTTTGGAGATAAACTTACATTTCAAGTAACAAATGAAGCCGGTTTTACATTAAACAAAACACCATCAGATGTCTTTGATTTTTATTTAGGTGGTTACAACAAAAATTACATAAACACTTTTATATCTTTTTATGGTTATGATTTTGCAGAATTATCTGAGACTTCTTTTTTTAAATCAGAATTAAGCTTCAAATATGCTCTTTCAGACAATAATTACGTAACTTTTATTGCCAATTATGGCCGTTTAGACAGCAATGTTTTTAAAAACATGGATGATTTTACAGACATTAAATCTGGCTACGCTTTTGGTTACAGTTATAATAGTTTAATTGGCCCAGTCGAAATTAAATATAGTTGGTCTCCAGACACAAATAAAAATTACTTGTTGTTTAATTTAGGATTTTGGTTTTAGATAAAATATAATTGTAAAAACAAAAAACCATGAAAGCTAATTCATGATTTTTTGTTTTTACAATTATTGTGTTATTTATTTTCTTTTGAAACGCTAATCGTAGCAGGCTCAATTGAACTATCAAAAGAGTTATGATACTCTTCTAAAAGATTCATAGTTGCATCAACTAAATCTTTCGTTTCTAGAAGCAACCCAAAGTGTAAAGTTGTGTTTTTTGGACTTGATTCTTCTGAACGAGTTCGTTCAATCTGTTTTTCGATTTTTTCATTTAATAAATTATAAACCATTTTCTTTTCATTCAAGATAACTCCAATTTCTTCAAATGACTCAGATTTAAATGCTTTTTCAATATCACTAAATAAAACTTCAAGCTTATCAACAATCTCTTTAAGTTCTTTAATTTGACCTGATTTTAATTGTTTATGGTTGTTGTTAATGTGTCTATAACTTATTTTAGAAATATATTCTAAAGATTGAGACATGTCTTGTAAGTAACCTAAAATATTAATATAAAATCCACTTGCTTGCAAACTAGATGCATCTAGATTTTTAATAAAATAAGTGATATTATCTCTTAAATCATCAATTTCATCTGAAAGTTTTACAACTTGATTTTTGCTCTTTTTAAGTAATGATAATTCTTGTTTTGCTAAACCGTCTATAGTATTAGAATAAATTTTATTAGTACGCTTAACTACTTTAGAAATGTTTTTTGCACTTTCATGAATAACACCTTGAACAGAGCTGCCTTCAGCTTCACTTAAACTATCTTCATCAATAGTTTTTGTTGATTTTGTTTTGTGAAATTTGTAGTTTCTGTATAATAAAATTACAGTTAATAAAAGTAAAATTGGTATTATAACAATTGCATTAAAGTTAATTAAGAATACAACAATTCCTGCAGCAATAAAAGCTCCTATTGCAGTACCAAACCAACCACCAATTACGTTTAAAACTCCAGCTACTCTATATACAGCACTTTCTCTTCCCCAAGCACGATCGGCTAAAGAAGTTCCCATAGCCACCATAAAAGTAACGTAGGTAGTTGATAATGGTAACTTCATAGAAGTTGCAATTGCAATTAAAACTCCAGCCACCATTAAATTTACTGAGGCACGAATCATATCAAAAGCAGGAGCTTCTATACTCTGGTTCTTAGTCATTGTAAAATTCGGTTTTTCAAAACTTTTACTTAAACTTTCGCTAATTGAAGATGGTACTACAGCAGAAAAATAACTTGATAATTGTGAAGTAACTTTTACAATAGCCCTTGAGATACGATTAGGTTCAAATTTCTCATGAGTTTCACCTTGACGTGAAAGGCTAATTTCTGTTTCGGCAACTGTTTTTGCTTTTTTAGAAAACCATAGAGTAAGCACCATTATTGTTCCTGCAATAAATAATAATACAGGTTCAGCAGGAACTTTTTTCTCTAAAACTGCCATAGACATCGTGGAATCCATTCCTCCAGCAATCCATGCTTCGTATGAATGATACGCTGCCATTGGTACACCAATAAAATTCACTAAATCATTTCCTGAAAATGCTAGCGCTAATCCAAAAGTTCCAATTGCAATAACTACAAGCAGAACAGTTTTTTTAGTTAGTTTTTCAAAGATAAATGAAAATAACGTCCAGAATACAAAACTTCCTATAATTATATAGATTTCATTTCCATCTAATATACTTTTTAATTCTTTATAATAGGGCGTTCCTTTTAAACCTTTAAGAAAGATGAAATAGGTAATTGCAGTTAATGCTACACCTCCAAAAAGTACACCAAAATTTTTTATTCTTTTTTCATAATTAAAAGTAAATATAAGTCTAGAAACCCATTGAACAAATGCCCCTACAGAGAAAGCAATTACTACAGAAAGTAGAATTCCTGTTATAATTTCAATTGCTTTTGCAGTATTTATATAATTCCCTAAGTCAGCGATAGTCTCAGATTCTGAATGGCTAATTTTTATTAAAGACATTACTACTGCAGCTCCTAATAAATTGAAAACAATAGAAACTGTTGTTGACGTTGGTAGACCTAGTGTGTTAAAAAAATCTAGCAATAATATGTCTGTTATCATTACAGCCATAAAAATTAGCATAATTTCTCCAAACTCAAATTGAGCAGGAACAAATATCCCTTTTCTTGCAACTTCCGTCATTCCACTTGAAAAAACGGCACCTATAAAAATACCTAAACTAGCAACAATCATAATAGTTCTAAGAGATAGAGCTTTAGATCCAATTGCAGAATTTAAAAAGTTAATTGCGTCGTTACTTACACCTACAATTATATCAGCAACAGCTAATACCGTTATAGCAATCAAAATAAGTAAATAAATATTATCCATAATTTAAAATTTAGTTTTGCAAATTTACAAACACATTAAATAGTGAATGTTACCTTTATGTTATATTAATTTTTATTAAAAGTGAATATCAACCTGTAATCTATATAATAATTGATTTGTTTTAAAACCAATATCTGTATAGCTTATATCTGTTTGAACTTTTAATTTATGACCAGCAATATATTTAGATAAACCCAATGTATATTGATTTTCAGCACCTTTTCCAGTAATATTTTTATCTAAAGAGATATTAGTATAACGTCCAGAAACCTCTACCGTTTTAGAAAGTAAATATCCAGTTTGTATATTTAAACCGTTCCCAACTTGTACTTCATCTCCTGTTAAAGTTCCATCGGAATTTTTAGCAAGAGCATCTTCTGCAGTTCTATTTGCATATTCAGCCATAAAAGAAAAGCCTTTATGTTTGTACATGGCATCAATAAATACAGTAGAAATATTAGTCTGATAAAACTCAGCACTTGAACTTGCTGAGGTGCCATTTATAAACATATAGGAACCTTGATTGCTTCTTGTTTTAGATGCATTATTGTTAAAATCATATGCAACACCAATAGATAATTTTGGGTCTTGTTCAAATTTTAAATCACTTCCTTTATAATCTCCTTTACTCGTAAAATCTCCAAAAGGAAATAACTCAACTCTAGTTGTATATTGATGTCCTCCAACATTTCCTCTCGTAATGTTTCTTCCTTCACCTTGAGCAATAGAAAAAATTTCTTTCACCAAGAAAGTATCAGTAAGGTTAAATTTATGTCTTAATTGAATACCTATATCACGATCTATATTGAATCTACTATTTAATAAAGAACGATCTACTTGTTGCAAGTTTGCAGATGAAATTACACGTTCTCTGTTTCCTGGGAGTTTGGTTTGACCAGCCCATAAAACAAAATTTCCACTAAAATTCCATTTTAATACAGCATCTAAAATTTGTCTAGATGAATTGTGTGTAAAGTATGAAGCTCCAGATTGATCTCTGTTAGATAAACCTAGTTCTAGTTTATATTTTAATTTTGGTGAAAAAGCCCAACCATCAAATTTTAAACGAGACCTTCTAATTAACATAGAAGATTCTGGGTTAGATAAACCATTATCAGCATCCCATTGAGAAGTTGCTAAAGTTTGGAATCTTAATCCTACTTTCATAGTAAAAGTACTGTCTTTTCCTACTAAGTTAAATAAACCTTTTCCAAATTTTGGAGCATTGGTTTCTTGTGCATTTATACTTAAGAAAGCACAGATACAGATTAATGTTACTACTTTATGTAGTATTGAAATTTTCATCATTTTTAGTTTTTGTCGGTGCAAATAACTAACAACTGTGTTAAGTTAATGTTAAAGGAACATTAAAAAATAAAAAAAACTGCCTTGGCCAAAGGCAGTAAGTCATATAAAATAGTTGACAAAAACTAATAGATTTATGATGACATTTAATCTCTAAAGATTTACTCAAAAATCCAAATTATAGTTTAAATCAATGTTTTCTGTAAATTAAAAAAAGGTTAACTATTTTTTCAATTTAACATTTAGTTAATGGTTCCGTAATAGAACCATAATTTACATGTAACACAAATTTTACAATTCAAGTAGACTTTTGCAGCATGAAATTATATACTAAAATGAAGAAAATTTTATTTATTACTTTAATAGCTTTCAGTCAGTTTACAAATGCTCAAAATACAGGGATATTAAAAGGGTTGTTAACAGACAAAGAAACAAGCAATGAACCTTTGCCGTTTGCAAACATAATTATTAAGGGCACTGCTATAGGAACTACTTCAGATTTTGATGGTAACTATTTTTTAAAAGTGCCAGCAGGAAATCATACTGTGATTTTTAGTTTTTTAGGATACAAAGAAGTCGAAAAATCATTTTCTTTAAAAGAAGGAGAAACCATTACAATCAATCAATTATTATCTGCAGAAGAAGGGGTTGCTTTAGATGATATTATTATAAAAACAAGTTCAAGTAAAGAATCTGCAAGCGCTCTTTTAATAGATCAAAAGAAAGCCATTGTAATTAAAGAAAGTATTGGAGCCCAAACTTTAGCTAAAATTGGTATTTCGAATGCTGCAAATGCAACAACTAAAATATCTGGAGTTACTAAAAGTGAAAGTTCTGGAGATATTTATATAAGAGGTTTAGGGGATCGATACTTGTCTACGACAATGAATGGATTGCCAATTCCTTCTGACGATGTTAACAATAAAAACATAAATCTTAATTTATTTTCTACAAATATCATTAAAAATGTTGGGATTAGTAAAACCTATACAACTTCAAGTTATGCAGATCAAGGTTCTGGAAATGTAGATGTAAGCTCTAAAGAATATTCGAAAAAAGGATTCTCCATTTCATTGGCAGGAGGTACTAATACCAATGTTGTTGATCTTTCTGATGATTTTAGAACTACTATTATTAATAAGGACGTTACTTTGGGGTTTCACAAAAAGCAGTATGCCCTTCAGAATTTAATCACTTTCCAGGGTTGGGACACAGAAAGTATAGCTACTCCAATCAACTTTAATGGCTCTTTTTCTGCTGGCAGAAAATTTGAAATGTTCGGAAAAGAGGTAGCTATTTTTGTTACCGGTTCTCATTCTAAATCTTTTGAACATAATAAAGGAATTTTTAGAGCCTACAGATCTAATATCTTAGATAGAGAATTTACGGATGCAGAACAATATGTGTCTAATTCGAACACTACAGGCTATGTAAATGTTAGTCTAAAATTAAATGAAAATAATAAAATTAAATATAATACACTCTTTGTAAATACCGGTGTTGATAATTTATACGAACAAGGTCGAAATGGTTTAGGATATGTTTTTGATCAAGACCCTCAAGAAACTGGAGCTTTTGTAAGAGATCAAAACTTTAAGCAAACTACACTTTTTATCAATCAGTTATTAGGGACCCATAATTGGAATGAAAACAATACTTTAAATTGGGCTGGAGGTTATAATTTTGTGTTGGCAGAAGAACCAAATAGAATTAGAAATGAAGTGAATATTTTAGATATTACTTCTTCGCCAACAATACAATATGCGCACGTTGGCGACTTTCAACAAAGAAAATCTACTCAAAAAATTGAAGATACAGAGTACAATGGTCTTATAGAAAACAGATGGGCTTTAGGTTTAAAAGATGAAGATGATAAAAGACCTTATTCTTTAAACTATGGTTTAAATTTTAGGCATAAAGAAAGATATTTTAAATCTCAGTTCGTAGGTGTTCGTTCAAAAGAATTTACTGCGCCTTCAGTAGATGATTTATCATCGACATTTACTTCTGTAGGTTTTAATAACGGATTAACCTTAAGGTTAAGAGATGCAGATAGATATCAAGCAGATTTGGATATAATGGCAGGTTTTGTCAACTTCGATTTTCAACTAGAGAATAAATTATCTGGTAATTTAGGTTTGCGTTTTGAAAGAGATGAAATTGATGTTATTTGGGATGTTGCCAATTTTGTTGGAAGAGTAGGAACCTTAAATAGAGTGTACGAAAGTTTATATCCAAGTGTAAACTTAAAATATGAGTTAAATGAAAATCAGTTCTTACGTTTTGCATCAAGTATAACACAAACGTTACCAGAGTTTAAAGAATTGTCTCCTTTTGAATATGTCTCTCCAACAGGCCGTGTAACCAAGGGGAATCCTAATTTAGAAAAATCAGAAATTTATAATTTTGATTTGAAGTATGAATTTTTTCCACAAAGAGGACAATTGTTTTCTGCAACAGTTTTTCAGAAACAAATTAAGAACCCAATCAACTTATCTCAAACAAGAGGGTCATCAGGATATTTTATCTATTCTAATACGGGAGAAAAAGTAAATATTTATGGTGTTGAATTAGAAGCTAGAACAGCTTTACTAAAGAATGAAGATGATGAAAGTGTTTTAAATATGACTGCCAATCTTACAAAAATGTGGCTAAAACAAGATTTATTAAAAAACTTTCAGTACAAAAATATTACAGAATCTAGTTTGCAAGGAGCGTCAGACTTTATTGCAAATGGATCGATAAGTTATGGAGATAAAAAAGAAAAAGAGTTTATAGCAACTTTAACAGGAAACTATTCTTCAGATAGAATATTTGCACTAGGGTCTCCAGAAGATTTTGCAAACAGTGCCGCTTTATACAATGATGAAATTATAGAAAAAGGATTTGTAACATTAGACTTAGTAATGAGCAAAGACGTAACTAAAAACTTACAAGTAAAGTTAGTGGGTCGTAATTTATTGAACCCAGAAATTAAGCAGACTCAAAAAGTTAGAAACTTAATTTCTGCCATAGAAACCAATGAAACTTTACTATCCTACAAAAAAGGAAGTCAATTAACAGTAAGTTTTAAATATAGTTTTTAGGCAATTAACAAAAACTTTACAAAGAAGTATAAAAAAAAATTAAAACCTAACATACTAATAATATTTAGGTAAAGAAAATTAAAGAATAAGAGAAGAACTTTGTAAAAAATTAATAACCTTATTTAAACAAAAATGAAAAAATCAGTTTTTAAAATTTTAAATTTAGTAGCTTTTTCAATCGTTACTTTGGCATTAACAAATTGTGGCAGTGATGAACCCGATATTATAATTTCGCAGCCAACATCTCCAGTTATAGAAAACCTACAATCTGGAATTATGAACGGAAATTTAGAAGAAAGTTTTACTTTAAATTCGAATACAATTTATAATTTAAATGCTTCTTTTATTGTAGAATCTGGAGCAACATTAACAATTCCAGCAGGCACAAGAATTCAAGCAGCAAATGGAGGAACAAGTGTTTATATTGCCATATTAAAAGGAGGTAAAATTGATGTGCAAGGGACTTCTTCAAATCCTGTATTTATGACGTCTGCTTCAGGAAATCCTGGAGATTGGGGAGGTTTAACAATTTGCGGAGACGCAACGACAACAGCAGGTTCAAATGCAGAAGCAGAAGTTGGAGGTTTTGTTTACGGAGGATCAAATGATGAAGACAATTCAGGTGCTATTAACTATTTAATTATAAAGGGAACTGGAGCTCAAATTAATGCAGACTCTCAATATAATGGAGTCTCTCTATATGCAGTTGGTTCGGGCACAACTATTAGCAATGTTGCTGTGTTAAACGGTTCAGATGATGGATTTGAGTTTTTTGGAGGGACAGTTTCTGCAAGTAATTTATATTTAGAAAATAACGAGGATGATTCTATAGATTGGACAGAAGGTTGGAATGGTACTATAGAAAATGCTTACATTTCTCATACAATTTCAGGTTTTTCTACCGTTTTTGAGGGGGATAAAGATAACAAAAACCCTAAGTTTAATAATATAACTGCCGTGTCTAGTGTTGGTGGAACAGCTTTGCAATTCAAAAAAGAATCTGGAGGAACGATTACAGGTTTATCTTTAACGGGCTATGATGTTTCAATAGATATGAAAGATGGAGGGTCATTAACAAACGTAATTATTGATGGTGAAGTTGCAAATCCTTTATTGTCTTATACAAATACACCAAATGTAACAGCGTCAGATTTTACTTGGGTAAATTCAAATGTATCGATCCCAACTTCTGTTTTACAAGGAGCCGTAAATGACACCGTAACACTAGATGCTTCTGTGAGTTACCAATTAAACTCATCCTATATCGTTCAATCTGGTGGCGAATTAATAATTCCGGCAGGCACAAAAATTGAGGCTAGAGATGGCGGAACGGGAGTTTATATTGCTGTTTTAAAAGGAGGTAAAATTGACATACAAGGCACAGCTGATAATCCAGTTGTATTTTCCTCCTCTGAAGGAAACCCGGGAGATTGGGGAGGTTTAACAATTTGTGGAGATGCAACAACATCTGCGGGGGTAAATGCAGAAGCAGAAGTTGGTGGTTTTATTTATGGAGGAACAAATGATGCAGATAGTTCAGGTTCTATTACATATTTAGTAATTAAAGGAACAGGAGCTCAAATTAATGCAGACTCTCAATACAATGGAATTTCTTTTTACGCAGTAGGCTCTGGAACTACATTAGAAAATATTTCCGTAATAGATGGAGCAGACGATGGTGTTGAATTTTTTGGAGGAACAGTTTCGGCATCCAATATTTATTTAGAAAACAATGAAGATGATTCTGTAGATTGGACAGAAGGTTGGAATGGTACTTTAACAGACACCTATATTTCGCATACAATAGCTGGTTTTTCTACCGCTTTTGAAGGAGATAAAGATAATGGAAACCCTAAATTTGTAAACCTAACTGCAATTTCTTCACAAGGTGGTACAGCTTTACAGTTTAAGAAAACTTCTGGAGGAACTATTACAAATATCTGGCTAGAAGGCTATGATAAAAATATAGATATGAAAGATGATGGTCCATTAACAAATGTTATTATTGACGGAGTTGCTGCATCTACTTCTGCGGATTATAAAACAGGAACTAAAGTTGATGTTAGCGCTTGGTCATGGAAAAATGCAGGTCTATAAGAATTAGATTTTACAAAAAAAAGGCAGACTCTGAAAAGTCTGCCTTTTTTTTGTAAAATAAATTTATTTAACCCTTCTTGTTTGCACAACACGCCATTTTACAATCTTTCTTACATGCTGTTTTATCAGTTTTCATTTCACAACTTTCTTTACAAGTCTCAGAACAATCATGCATTTTTTTAGAGGTTTCAGAAGCCGTGTATAAATCACCTCCTGCAATACCACTTACAAAAGAAATTAAATCTTTTTTAGAAGTTGTATTTGCATCAAATTCAATGTTAGCGGTGCTATCATTAAAAATAACTTTGGCATTTAAAACACCTTCCTTTTTAGATAATTTAGATTGAATGGTTTTTGCACAACCAATTTCGCAAGTCATTCCAGAAATGGCTAAAGAAATATTTTCTTTTTTTACCGCTGTTTTACAACTCGTTAAAAAGCAACATACAATTATTATAGAGAATATTATTTTTTGAATTTTCATAAGACTAAATTTTAGAAGTTTATAGAAATCACTTTAAAGGATTATTGTAATTTGTTAATAGATTATGATACAAATTTATTAATATTTAGACATGTATTTAAATAATTTTCAGACTTTAGCATAAAATTAACCAGACTTATGAATAATCAACAACTAAAATGGTTGTACTTAATTTTACTTTCTTTGGTTTGGGGAAGTTCTTTTATCTTAATGAAGAAAGCCTTGCTAGGCGTAACTCCTATTCAATTAGGTGCCTTAAGAATGATTTTTACTGCCATTTTTTTACTTTCGGTTGCTTTTCCCTCATTAAAAAAAATCCAAAAGAAACATTATAAATATATTGTGTACACATCTTTGGCAGGAACTTTTATTCCTGGGTTTTTATTCGCGTTTGCAATTACAACAATAGACAGTTCTATTGTGGCTATTTTAAACTCTTTAACTCCTTTTAACACCTTAATTTTTGGAGCAACCTTGTTTGGTTTCGTTTTTAAAAGAACACAATTTTATGGAATTGTAATTGGGTTGATAGGAACTTTAATTCTAATATTAAATGGGGCTTCTTTAAATCCAAATCAGAATTATTGGTATGCTTTTTTAATCATTATCGGCTCTGTTGGGTATGCATTAAATGCTAACATGATAAAGAAGTATTTGAGTGATTTAGATGCATTGGCAATTACAACTGGTAATTTTTTATTACTACTTGTTCCTGCAATTATAGTTTTAGTTTTTACAGATTTCTTTGTAACGTTTGACTTTAATGATGAGGTTTTAATGCAATCTTTAGGGTATTTAGCAGTTTTATCAATTTTAGGAACTGGAATTGCAAAAACTATTTATAATAAATTGGTGCATATTTCAGATCCTGTTTTTTCATCGTCTGTAACATATTTAATTCCTTTGGTGGCAATATTTTGGGGAATTTTAGATGATGAAAAATTAAGTGTACTTCAAGTTTTTGCAGGGATTATTATTTTATTAGGCGTGTATTTGGTTAATAAAAAGAAATGATTTAAAGCTTTAAAAAAGTGAGTTCCTCGATTTTTAGTAAAATATTTTTTTACAAAAAAAAAGAGCCAAAACGATAAGTTTAGACTCTTTTAAACGTAGTATATTAAACAATATTATTCAAAATCAGCATCAGAGACACCCTCATTTATTTTAATTTCTTTTGTTATAAAGTTTAAATCCATTGGTCCCATTTTAGAACCCATGGAATGAGGAAATAAAATTCCATCAACTTCTTTATAATCACTAAAAGTAGTAGGTACTTTTACTTCTCTGCCATCAGGAGTTTTTACCGTTTTCACTTCTTGAAACTTTAAACCCGATTTCATATCGTAGAAAACTTCAGTTTCATTGAATGTGATAACAAAATAATTTTTACCATCAATAGGTTCAATCCTATTTAATTTTCCTTTTTTGTAAGCCATATCAGCAAAAGGAGCCATACTTAATTTAGCTTCTTCTATCTGTGCTGGTTGCATATCCATTTTTTGACCTCTTGCTTCTTGATATCCCTTTGCACCATCAAAAACAGCTTTTTGAGCAACATTACCCATTACAGTAATTATTTGAGAAGTTTTATTTGGTGCAGCATTTTTTACAGTCATTACTAGAGGAGTTCCTTGAATAGTTGCGCTTGAAACGGTCATTACAGTTTTTACTGCCATCACTTTCTCTTTGTCTCCAATAGCTTCAAAATATTTGTCAACTACGTTGGCGGCTGTCATTCCCTCAGGAATTGGTAATGTCATTTCCGGTTTAACCGAAGGGTTTCCTTTTTTATCAAAATATTTAATTACATAATCTGTTTTTTCAAGATTTTTAAGAACATCTATTCCTTTTCCGGTGATAACTATTCTTGCTTTATCTCCTCTAAAATATTTTAAAGCAGCATTTTGCACATCTTCTAAAGTAACAGCATTTATGTTTGCTAAATATTTTTCGTAATAATCTGAAGGTAAATTGTTTTGTAATATGTTTAAGGCATAATTAGCTATCGTAGATGGTTTTTCTACATTTCTAACAAAACTACCTACATATTTAGCCTTTGCAATATCTAATTCTTCTTGGGTTGATATTTGGTAACGTACTTTATTAATTTCTTTCATTGTTTCTACTACAGCACTATCTGTAACTATGTTTCGTACTGAAGAAGAAGCTTTAAAACGACTTGCATACCTGCTTGCTCCAATTCCAGAATACGCTCCGTAAGTATAACCTTTGTCTTCACGTAAGTTTTTGTAAAGCCTACCTGTTCCACCACCACCAAGAATTTGGTTAGCTAAAAGAGCAGCATAATAATCTTTATCTCCCATTTTTAAATCAACAACATTAATAATTGCAAGTTCTGATTGCACTGCATTTGGCATATTAATAAAGTTGATTTCTGTTGTTTTAGGATTTTTAATTTCTGGTAAAGTTGAGGTTGCTATCTCTCCTTTTTGCCAGTTGCCAAATAATTTAGTTACCTGTTTCTTTACAGTTTTAAAATCTACATCTCCCATAATAACCAAGTAGGCATTATTAGGTTTAAAACTTTTATTGTATAAATCTTTTACGTCTTGTAAAGTGATGTTTTTTAAAGTAGTTTCTGAAGTAAATTCACCATAAGGATGGTTTTTACCATAAGTAAGCAGATTATCTACTCTACCAGCAATTGCAGTTACACTATTTTCGCTGTTTTTAATTCCGTCTAAAGATTGCTTCATTTGCTTGTCAAACTCTTCTTGATTAAATACGGGATTAAAAGCTGCATCTGCCATTAGTTCTAAAACTCTAGGAAAATACTTAGATAAAGAACTTGCAAAACCACTTTGTGACCCAAAAGAAATGTTTGCACCTAAATAATCTACTTCTTGATCAAATTTTTCTTTTGAAATAGTTGTACTTCCTGTTCCTAACATTCCTCCTACAAAACCTTCTACTCCTTTTTTATCTCCTTTAGCCATTGGAGGATTGTCGATATCTAAGGTTAAAGAAACTCTAGGTAATTTATGGTTTTCTACAACCAAAACTTGTAAGCCATTTGGTAGTGTAAATTTTTCTGGAGTTCCAATATTAATTTTAGGAGCTGGTCCTGGTTCTGGCATTTTAGATCTATCTACTTGAGCAGAAATACTTAATGATAGAAATAAAAGTGTAATTATTGAATATATTTTTGTTTTCATTATTCTTAATTCTTAGTTTAGTTTTATTATTTCTTTTGCGATTCTGGTAAATAATCCATTATTACACGTCTGTTTTTAGCTAAATATTTAATAGCTACGTCTCTAACTTCTTCTTTAGTAATAGAATTAATAATTTCTAATTCTTTATTAATTCTATCAGTATCACCAACTAACATGTAGTTTCTTGCTAAAGAATTAGCAATTCCTGTAACACTAGAGTTAGATGCTACAAATTGATTCTCAAACTTGTTTCTAACTTTTTGTAAGTCTTTATCAGAAATTAACTCTGTTTGAAGTTTTAAAATTTCTTCATCCATTTCTTTTATGATGTCGTCATTAGATGTTCCGCCAGCTACAATAGACCCAATAATGTAAACACTATAATCTTCTAGAGGTCTAGAAAAAGAAAAAGCTTGAAGCGCCATTTTCTTGTCATCAACTAATTTTTTATATAATCTAGAACTTTTACCGTTACTTAAAACTGTAGAAATAACGTCTAAAACTTTCGCATCCCTTTCGCTCATAGCAGGAGTTTTGTATGCTAAACCTAATAAAGGTAACTGAATGTTAGCGTCATATTCTACGACTCTTTTTTCCGAAGTTCTTTCAGGCTCTATAACTTTATTTCTTTCAGGTTTTGTTCTTGCAGGTATTGAAGCAAAATAATCGTTAATGATAGATTTTGCATCTCCTTTTTCAAAATCTCCAGCAACTACTAAAACGGCATTATTAGGCATATACCATTTATTATAGAAAGCCTGAAATTCTTCTAGTTTGGCTGCATCTAAATCTTTTATATAACCAATCATGGGTCTGCCATAATTATGATTATCAAAAATATGACTGTAAACATCTCCATAAATAACTTTTCCATAAGGAGCATTATCCATTCTTTGTCGCTTTTCTTCTTTTACAACTTCATTTTGTGTGTCAACTGCTTTTTGGTCTATAATAGGATGAGATAATCTCTCAGCTTCCATCCATAAAGCTAGTTTTAATTCATTTGAAGGGAATGTTTGATAATAATAAGTTCTATCCCAATTAGTATTTGCGTTTCCTGTTCCACCTCTTGCAGAAGTAATTTCACTCCATTTTCCTCTGTCTATATTCTTAGTACCAGTAAACAATAAGTGTTCATAAAAATGAGCCATTCCTGTTTTTCCATCAACTTCATCTTTAGCACCAACATGGTACATTACAGCAACAGTAACTACTGGTGCAGAATCATCTTGATGCAGAATAACATGCATTCCATTGTCTAAATTGTACTCTTCAAATTCAACTTTTTGAGCATTTGTAGAAAACACAAACAACATAGCTGAAGCAAGAGATAAAATACTTTTTTTCATTGACTTTTTTTTTAAGTTAATAATAAGATTCTTATTTGACGCAATAAATTTAATTTGTTACTAATAAGAGCGTAAAATTTTTGATTAACCCAAAAATAACAAGATTAAACTTTTTTAAAAAAATTTTAATGTTAATTTATTATATTGATTTTCATGCAACTATTTTCATAGTGCTATTGCAAGATTGTAAAAAAGACGTATATTTGCACCCGCAATTTCATTTAGAAAGAGCAAAAAATAAGTATAAATACGCAAAACTAATAGTATGTACGCAATCGTAGAGATAGCAGGGCAGCAATTTAAATTAGCAAAAGACCAGAAAGTATACGTTCACCGTTTGCAAGGAGAGGCAGGATCAAAAGTAACTTTTGATAATGTTCTTTTACTTGATAATGAAGGAAGTGTAGTGATTGGCGCCCCAGCTATAGAAGGAGCTTCAGTAACAGCTCAAATTCTAAGTCACTTAAAAGGTGATAAAGTAATCGTTTTCAAAAAGAAAAGAAGAAAAGGTTACCAAAAGAAAAATGGACACAGACAGTATTTAAGCGAGATTCAAATTGAATCTATCGCTGTTACTGGTGCTAAAAAATCAGCAAAAAAAGTAGCTGCTCCTAAAAAGGAAGCTGCTCCTAAAGCTGAAGTAAAAAAAGCCTCAACAGATTATAGTTCTATGACTGTTGCGGAATTAAAAGCAGCTGCGAAAGAGCAAGGTATCTCTGGATATACTTCTTTAAAGAAAGCTGAATTAATTGATGCTTTAACTAAATAAGAATTTCAATTTTAAAACCATAACATCATGGCACATAAAAAAGGAGTAGGTAGTTCGAAGAATGGTAGAGAATCAGAATCGAAACGTCTAGGAGTTAAAATATTTGGAGGACAAGCTGCAATTGCAGGAAATATTATTGTTCGTCAAAGAGGAACAACACACAATCCAGGAGAAAACGTTTACATGGGTAAAGATCATACTTTACATGCAAAAGTTGATGGAGTTGTTGAGTTCAGAAAGAAAAAGGATAATAGATCGTATGTATCTATTACGCCTTTTGAAGCTTAAGAAACTTAGCTTTTTATAAAATTAAAAAAGTTCAAGCATTTATTTGCTTGAACTTTTTTTGCTTTTAAAACAAATCCGTTTTGTATTTTTACAGCTATGAAAGTTTTATATAACTTTTTTGTTTTTGCTACCTCTCAGCTATTGCCAATAGTAGCTTTATTTAATAAAAAACTAAAACTTTTTGTTGAAGGAAGAAAAGAGAGTTTTTCAAAAATTAGGGAAATAAAAAACGAAAATGTTATTTGGTTTCATGTAGCTTCTCTTGGGGAGTTTGAACAAGCAAGACCCATTATGGAGGAATTAAAAAAAACACACGACCGGTATAAGATATTAGTTACTTTTTTTTCTCCTTCAGGATATGAAGTTCGTAAAAATTATACTTTAGCGGATGTTATTTGTTATTTGCCGTTAGATAGTAAAGCTAATGCAAGAAAGTTTATAAAAAGTGTAAATCCAAAATTTGCAATTTTTATAAAGTATGAATTTTGGCCAAATCTTTTAAATGAGTTAAAATTAAAAGAAATTCCAACCATTTTAGTTTCAGGTATTTTAAGGGAAAATCAGATTTTCTTTAAAAATTATGGTGGTTTTATGCGAAAATCGTTGAACGCCTTTTGTCATTTCTTTGTACAAGATAAAAATTCTAAAGAATTACTGAACTCTATCAACTTTGAGAATGTTACAATCGCTGGAGACACGCGTTTTGATAGAGTCTCAAAAATTTTAAAACAAGATAATACAATTGATTTTATTGATGAATTTAAAGATAATCAATACACATTTATAGCAGGTAGTACTTGGCAAGAAGATGAAGAGTTATTAGTAAATTATATTAATAATAAGGCATCAGAAAAGGAGAAATTTATTATTGCGCCTCATAATATGAAGCAAGAAGCTATTTTAGAATTGCAAAAATCTATCAATAAAAGAACTGTTTTATATTCAACCAAAGCTTATAAGAATTTATCAGAATACAGTGTTTTTATCATTGATACCATTGGTGTTTTAACCAAAATTTACGCAGCTGGAGATGTTGCTTATGTTGGTGGAGGTTTAAGAACCGGTTTGCATAATATTTTAGAGCCAGCAACTTTCGGAATTCCTGTGGTGATTGGAAATAAATACAATAAATTTAAGGAAGCTGTCGATTTGGTTGGTTTAAAAGGATGTATTTCTATCCGCAATCAAGGTGAGTTTTTAAGGGTTTTAATGAAGTTAAAATCGGATGAAGAATATAGAAAATCAACTGGTAAAATTAATCAGAAATATATTCAAGAAAATTTGGGAGCAACAAAATTAATTATGGATTATTTAAATACTCACTTGTAAAAATGGATATTATATTACAACCTTGGCCTTGGTATGTTGGAGGGCCTTTGATTGCTATTTCGTTGTTATTATATTTTTATTTTGGTCAAAATTTTGGAGCTTCAAAAAACTTTGAAACTCTATGTACAATTGCTGGTGCAGGGAAAGTTTCTGACTACTTTAAAAAAGATTGGAAGGAACGAGATTTTGCATTGCTATTTGTTATTGGATTAATTATTGGTGGATTTATTTCTGCAGTATATTTAATTCCAAACCAAGATATAGATTTAAATCCAACAACAGTTCAAGAGTTAATAGATTTAGGATTTTCAAATGTCGGGAGACAATATTTTCCCGATGAAATTTTTGGAGAAGAGGTCTTCTTTTCTTTAAAAGGATTTTTAATTCTTTTAATTTCAGGCCTTTTTATTGGTTTTGGAACACGTTATGCAGGGGGCTGTACTTCTGGTCATGCAATTACAGGTTTAAGCAGTTTGCAATTACCGTCTTTATTGGCAGTAATTGGTTTTTTTATTGGGGGCATCGTTGCCACTTGGTTTATAATTCCTATGTTATTTTAAGTTATGAAAAATATTAAATTTTTAATTTTAGGAATTTTCTTTGCAATCGTTTTAAGTAAAACTCAAGCTATTTCTTGGTATCGATTTTATGAGATGTTTAAATTTCAGTCTTTTCACATGTTTGGTGTAATTGGAGGAGCAGTTTTAATTTCTATGATTTTTATGCAGTTATTTAAATACGGAAAAATAAAAGATATTAATGGAAATAGAATTGAGCCAGAGCAGAAGAAAAAAGGTTTTATAAGGACTCTTGTTGGAGGAACTTTTTTTGGTTTAGGATGGGGTATTTCAGGAGCTTGTGCTGCGCCAATTTTTATTATTTTGGGGTTTAAATTAATTCCTGCTTTAATTTTATTCTTCGGGACACTTTTAGGAGCATTCATATATGGATTATTAAGTAAAAAATTACCAAATTAAATGAGTAAATTAATAGATAATTTTGGCCGACAAATGGAATATGTGCGATTAGCAGTTACTGATCGCTGTAATTTACGTTGCCAATATTGTATGCCTGCTCATGGAATTGATATTGTTCCAAGACAAGAATTATTAACTTTTAAGGAGATGTATCGTTTAATACGTGTATTAACAGAATTAGGAGTTAATAAGGTACGTTTAACAGGAGGGGAGCCTTTTGTGCGTAAAGATTTTGTAGACTTCCTAGAAATGCTCTCTTATAATGATTTGTTAGACGCAATTAACATTACAACCAATGGCGCGTTAATTTCTCATCATATAGATAGAATTGAAAAGTTAGAAAAAGTAAAAAACATCAATTTAAGCATAGATAGTTTAAAGCGAGATAAGTTCGCTAAAATTACAAGAAGAGATGTTTTTCCAGAAGTCTATAAGACGTTTGAGATGCTCGAAAAGAGTAGTTTAAGTTTAAAGCTAAACATCGTTGTGCAATCGGGTTTTAATACCGAGGAGATTGTGGATTTTGTAAGGTTAACGAAAGACAAAAATGTTGCAGTCCGCTTTATTGAAGAAATGCCATTTAACGGCAAAGGACAGCGAGAAATGAAAGAAAATTGGACCTTTCAGAGAATTCTAAACGAGATTAAAACTGAGTTTGATGTTTCTGAAGTTCAATCAGAAAAGTCATCAACTTCAAGAAATTATGCAATTGACAATCATTTAGGATCGGTCGGAATCATTCCTGCTTTTACAAGAACAATTTGTAACGATTGTAATCGAATTAGAATTACTTCCACAGGAACATTTAAAAATTGTTTGTTTGATGATGGTGTTTTTAACCTTCGTGATTTTATAAGAAAAGGCGCATCGAATGACGATTTAAAAGAACTTTTTTTATCATTAGTAAAACAGAAACCAAAAAACGGTTTCATTGCAGAGGCAAACCGAAAAAAAGGTGGTGTTTCTGAGAGCATGAGTACAATTGGAGGGTAGTAGCCGTTTTAATTACTTAAATTGCATAAGATTTTTATTTTAATATTGTATTTTAAAAATTTAGACCGCTATGAGGTCGATAATAATGAAGTATAAGAGTTTATAGTTTAGGTAATATTTATGATTAAATATTTGATATGATTTCAGTAGCACAAGCTTTACAAACCGTTTTAAATTCTACTCAAGGTTTTGGCGTAGAGGAAGTTCCTTTCTTAAAGTCAGTGGGTAAAGTATTAAAAGAAGATATTGTTGCAGATAGAGATTTCCCTCCATTCAATAGAGTCTCTATGGATGGCATTGCTATTAACCATCGTTTTTTTGAACATGGAATTATAGATTTTAACGTTGAAGGAATTCAGGCCGCAGGTGCTGAGCAGAAAACAATGACAATTGACAGTAATTGTATGGAAGTTATGACCGGAGCCGTGTTGCCCATTAACACAGATACTGTAATTCGTTATGAAGATGTCCAAATTAAGAACGGAATTGCTTCAATTAACCTTAATATTTTGGAGTTAGGAAAAAATATTCACTCCAAAGGGAAAGATAGAATTCAAGGAGATCTCCTAATTGAAAAGAATACAATAATTTCTGCTGCTGAAATTGGCGTTATTGCAACCGTTGGAAAAGCGACTGTAAAAGTTGCTAAAACTCCTAAAGTAATAATTGTTTCTACTGGCGATGAATTGGTCGAGGTCAATGAAAATCCATTGTCACATCAAATCAGAAGAAGTAATGCATTTACCCTAGTTTCTTTGTTGAAAAAATTAGGGATTAAAGCTAAGACTTCTCATATTGCTGACGATAAAGAAGTACTTCAACAAAAAATTGCAAACTATTTAAAGAAGTATGATGTTCTCATCTTTAGCGGAGCAGTAAGCAAAGGAAAATTTGATTTTTTGCCAGCAGTTTTAGCAGAACTCAAAGTAGAAAAATTATTTCATAGAATCACGCAAAGACCAGGTAAGCCTTTTTGGTATGGCGTTAAAAACAATAAACCTGTTTTTGCTTTTCCAGGAAATCCAATTTCGACTTTTGTAAATTGTTTAGCGTATTTTTATCCTTGGTATTATAAATCTGTAGGAATAAAAGTCAAGGAAGAAATGACTATTTTAGGAGAAGACGTCTCTTTTAAACCAAGTTTAACCTATTTTTTACAAGTAAAATTAGAAAATAAATTTGGCCATTTAGTTGCCTTTCCAATTACAGGAAATGGTTCTGGAGATTTAGCAAGTTTGATAAAAACAGATGCGTTTATTCAGTTACCAAATGATAGAGTTGAGTTTAAAAAAGGAGAGGTTTTTCCGATATTAAAATATAGATAATGAGTGATTTTAGTCATTTAAATAAGAAGAATAACCCTAAAATGGTCAATGTTTCCGACAAGAAAATCACCAAGCGAACAGCCATGGCGAAAGCAACCATGTTTTTAGGAAAAGAAGTGATTTCTCATTTTACAAATGATGAATTAATCACAAAAAAAGGCCCCGTTTTTCAGACAGCAATTATTGCTGGAATTCAGGGTGTAAAAAAGACATCAGAATTGATTCCTATGTGCCATCCATTATTAATTAATGGAGTAGATATTGATATAAAAATTATAGATTCTGAAAACATTGAAGTGATCTGTGTGGTTACTATTGAAGGAAAAACCGGTGTAGAAATGGAAGCCTTAACAGGCGTGAATATTACTTGTTTAACTATTTATGATATGTGTAAAAGCATCCATCAAGAAATGGTAATAAAAGAAGTAAGATTATTAGAGAAAAAAGGTGGAAAATCTGATATTAAAAATGATTAAACACAAGAAGCATACAAACTTAGCAAGGAGATATAATGATAATTTTGCTCCAAATGAAATTTCATTTTTGGGAACAAATTGTGGTAATATTTCTGATTTAGTTACTAAAATTTCACGGAAATTATCGAAGTATAAATTAGCATATTTCGATGCTTCTCACGCAAAAGATGTTGAAGAAAATAGCTTATCAGAATTCGTTTTTCATCACGAAGGAAATGTACAAATAACAACTTCTGGAAACCTAAATAAGTTTGAACAGCGTCTGCAATTTGCGCAGTATGATTACGTTTTTATAAACGGAAATCATTATCAAGGGGCAAAACAAATTTTAATCTTAGATGAAGCTAAAGAGGCTTCTGTTTTAAAAAGATTAGACCAATTAGACAGTATTCAGTTTGTTGTAAAGTTGACAAAAGAAACCAAATATTTTAGTTTTTTAGAAGAAAAATATCCACAAATAAAAGATCTTATTTGCTACACAATAGATGACGTTGATATGATTTCACAGCATATTAACAATCTTATTGAAGGAAAAATTGCCCCAGTAAAAGGGTTGGTTTTAGCTGGAGGAAAAAGCACCAGAATGGGTCAAGATAAATCTGAATTGGATTATTTTGGTAAACCTCAAAAAGTGTTTGCGAAAGAATTGTTAGAAAATAATAATTTGGAAACCTTTTATTCTGTCCAGGATTCGTCAGAAAATAATCAAGAAATTTCTGACAAATTTTATAATTTAGGTCCTTTTGGCGGAATCTGTTCTGCATTTCAAAAAGATCCAAATGCGGCTTGGTTTGTTTTAGCAACAGATGTCCCTTTTATCGATGCTAAAATTATTCAATTATTATTAAAACATAGAAATTCTAGTAAAGTTGCCACTGCTATTAAGGGGGAAAGCAACCAATTTGTGGAGCCTTTAGTTACTATTTATGAACCTAAAGCGTATCCTATTCTGATGCAATATTTAGCACAAGGTTACTCTTGTCCGCGTAAAATGCTTATTAATTCTGATGTAGAAATTGTAGAAGTGGATAATGACTTTATCAGAAATATAAACACACCTGAAGAATATAAATCTGCAAAAAAGGAAATACGTAATTAACGAATAGAATAGGTTCGCTATTGCAGGAAATAGAAGTAATGAAAGTCACTAAACAAAATTTTTTCAAACGGCAGATGACCTTATCAGAAATTGGTGAGGTAGGGCAGCAGAAATTACAAAATGCCTCAGTCTTGGTAGTTGGTTGTGGAGGTTTAGGAAGTCCTATTGCAGTTTATTTGGCGTCAAGTGGTATTGGAAAAATTCACTTAATCGATTTTGATACTGTTGACGTCACGAATTTACACAGACAGATTTTTTATGCTTTAGAGGATGTTGGGAAACCAAAAGTTGAGGTTTTAGCCGATTTTATAAGAAAAAGAGCGCCTTTTACCGAGGTCAGTTTTACAAATAAACCGATCACAAAAAAGAACGTTTTTGAGTTGATTTCTGAAGTTGACATTGTGGTTGATGGCACTGATTCGTTAACAATAAAATACTTACTAAACGATGCTTGCGTTATTAAAAAGAAACCATTGGTGTATGGCTCTTTGTACAAGTTTGATGGTTATGTGGCGACATTTAATGTGTTACAAAAAGACGGAAGTTACTCTTCAAATTTAAGAGATGCTTTTCCGGAAATGGCAACAGATATCCCGAATTGTGAAGAAGCAGGAACGTTAAATTCTATAGTAGGAACGATTGCCACTCAGCAAGTAAATGAAATTTTAAAACTTATTACAGGAATAGGAAAACCCTTGCTGAATGAACTGTTAATTTACAACTCGTTACAAAATACACAGTTAAAAATGAAATTAAAACCAACAGTTTTAAAAGATAAAATTGCAAAAATTTTTAAAATTCATACCTATTTAGATGCTGCCTGTTCAGTTCAAAATCCTGAGTGGCAAATAGCACCAAAAGACTTAAAAGAAAAGTTAGAAGATGAAAATTTAGAATTAATCGCAGTTTTAAATAATTTAGAATTGCCTTTTGAAGTTCATCAAACAATTCATATCAATAATTTTGATCCGGAAAAAATAGATATTGATTTTGATAAAACATATGTAATGGTTTGTCAAAGAGGGTTTAATAGTTACAAAGCCACCGAGAAAATGAAGGCTAAATATCCAAATTTAGAAGTTCTTAATTTAACTGGTGGACTTTCTAGATACAAATAAGATTAATGAAAAAACCTTTAGAGTTTTATACTCAAGAAAAATTAGAACTAGAAAAACAAGCTTCAAAATTAAAAAAGAACCTCATTAATTTAGGGATATTCAGATTTACAGTTTTTTTAACTACTTGCTTTTTAATCTACCTTACTTTTGGTAAGATTCCAGACGGATTAATCATTGCTTTTTTAGGTGTTTTTCTATTTTCTTTTTTAGTGATAAAATACATCAATGTAAAAAGAGAAAAAGATATTATAGATACTAAAATAGCTATAAATTCGACAGAAATTAAAGTTTTAAAACGCGATTTTTCTCATTTAGATACGGGAAGTGAATTTGTAAATCCTACTCATTTTTATAGCAATGATATTGATTTGTTTGGCAAAGGTTCGTTTTTTCAATATATAAATAGAACTGCTACATATGATGGAAAAATAGCATTAGCAAATTCACTTACTGAAAATAAAAATGATGCAATTATAGAAAAACAAGGTGCAGTGAATGAGCTTTCTAGAAAAGTAAAATGGCGTCAACATTTTTCTGCTTTAGCAAGCTTGGTTTCAGTAAAACATAAAACTGGTTTTATTGCAAATTGGATTTTAAATTACAAAACAGTTTTCCCAAATTATTTAAGAAAAGTTCAAATTGGTTTTTCAATAATTTCTTTGGCTTTAATTGGGCTAATTTCTTTTGGAATTATTTCATTTACAGGTTTAATAATTTGGTTTTTTATTGGGCTTTTTATTACGGGAAGATTCTTGAAAAAAACAAATAATTTATATACTCAAACTGATAAAATTAGAGAAACGTTTAAGCAGTATCATTTTTTATTAAATGAAATTGAAAAAGAAAAGTTTACATCAAAAACATTGCTCGTAAAGCAAGATATTATAAAATCTGAAAATAAAAAAGCATCCATAATTTTTAAAAAATTTGCTAGAATTTTAGACGCTTTTGATAATAGAAACAACATCGTTATTGCAGTTGTAGGAAGTGGATTATTTCTTTGGGAAATTGCAAATGCTTGCAAAGTAGAAAAATGGGTTGAGAATTATAAACATACTGTGAAAAAATGGTTTGAAGTAGTTGCTTATTTTGATGCGCAAAACTCTTTAGCAAACTTTAAATTTAATCATCCAGACTTTGTTTTACCTGAGATTAAAGCAGAAAAAGGAATTATAAAATCTACAAATTTAGGTCACCCTTTATTAGATTCGAATAAAAGAATTGATAACAATTTTATAATTGATGATGAGCAGTTTTTTATTGTTACAGGTTCAAATATGGCAGGAAAAAGCACGTTTTTAAGAACGGTTTCTTTGTCTATTGTTATGGCAAATTGTGGTTTGCCAGTTTGTGCAGAAAGCTTTCAGTATTCGCCTATAAAATTGATAACAAGCATGAGGACTTCAGATTCTTTAACAGAAGATGAATCTTATTTTTATTCAGAATTAAAGCGTTTAAAATTTATTGTTGATGAAATTAAAGAAGAAAAATACTTTATTATTTTAGATGAAATTTTAAAAGGAACAAACAGTAAAGACAAAGCAATTGGGTCTAAAAAATTTTTAGAAAAGCTTACCAAATCTAAATCAACAGGTATTATTGCAACGCATGATGTTAGCTTGTGTGACTTAGAAAATCAATTTTTAGAAGTTAAAAATTATTATTTTGATGCAGAAATAATTAATAATGAACTACATTTTGACTATACTTTAAAAAATGGAATTTGTAAAAACATGAATGCTTCCTTTTTGTTGAAGAAGATGAACATTATTTAATTTTCATGTCATTGCAGTAAGACTTCTACTTAGCTTGATTGTATTAGAAATATTTTTCTACCAAATAAATTCTTTGGGATAAAATAATCGTTTATTTGCCCTTGGACTATACATAACAATACGGTTAATTTTTTAATTTTTCCACTCTAATGTTTCTATTAAACGCAGAATATCTTCCTTGATATAGGCAACCGCAGGTAGAATGGAATCGTAGTTTGGTTTTGCATAAAAAGACAATGATCCTTTTATAAAATTAGTAGTACTATCCGTGATGTGAAATTGTATTTGAGAAGCGGCATTTCCGGTAATTTCATATAAACTTCCAAAAACTCTTTTATTCGTGTCTATAAAGTCTTTAGGTGTAATTTGTTCAGCTTTAAGCGCATGTTTAAAAACGAGTTTTTCAGCCTCAGTTAAGAGTTCTTTTATATTGTTTTCCACAGGTCTGTAGGTGATGTCTAGGGATGCTTTTAATTTTGGATACCGTATTTTTAACCAATAATTTTTAGCATCTATAACCTTTGCAGCCTTTAAAATTTCAAAAGTATAAGGCCCCGAAATTTCTAATTTTTTATATTCTTTTTTAGGGTACTCTAAACTCAAATATGCTTTTGGTTTTGGTAAAACAATTTCATTGCAAGAAATAAAAATAAGTGAAATTATCAGTATAAAAATATTACGCATTTTTGGTTGCTTTTACTTGCCTTATACGTTTTTTATCTAAAGCTTCAATTGTAAACGTATAATTTTTGAAGTTTATTTTCTCTCCTTTTTTTGGGAATTTACCCGAAATTTCTAAAATAAAACCAGCAATTGTCTCACTCTCGCCTTTTTCTTCTTCAAAAATTTCTTCATCTTCATCATCTAAAACTCTGCAGAAATCTTTGATGCTTGTTTTGCCTTCAAAAACGTATGTATTTTCATCAATTTTAGAATAAGCTAAATCATCATCATCAAACTCATCATTTATATCCCCTACAATCTCTTCAATAACGTCTTCTAAAGTTACCAATCCGCTTGTACCTCCATATTCATCAACTACAATTGCCAAGTGATTTTTACGCTCTTTAAAATCGCTCAACAAGTCATCTAATTTTTTATTTTCAGGAACAAAAAAAGCTTCCCTAATTAAATTTTGCCAATTAAAAGTTTTCTTATCTAAATGTGCTAATAAATCTTTGGCATATAAAACGCCAATAATAGTGTCTATGTTTTCATTATAAACAGGGTTTCTAGAATATCCGTTTTTAAGAATTTTATCTAAAACCTCTTCATAACTGTCATCGCTAGAAAGCGCGAAAATATCTATTCTAGGTTTCATGATTTGCACAGTTTCTGTGTTTCCAAAATTCACAATACCTTCTAAAATTTTTTGTTCTTCTTTTGTGGTCGCTCCTTCAGAGGTTAGCTCTAAGGCTTGCGATAAGGTTTCAACAGAGAAATTAGTGTTTTTGTTCCCTAGCTTCTTTTCAATAAACTTTGTTAACGCAATTAAAGGCATGCTAAAAGGCGTTAAGAAAATATTTATGAGATGAATAAATTTAGACATTTTTATTGAAAAGCGAAGCGCATTTCTAGAAGCATAGACTTTTGGTAAAACCTCTCCAAATAAAAGAATTAAAAAAGTCACTAGTATTATTTCAACTAAAAAACGAACTGGAATTATAAAAAAATAAAGATTTAGCTGATACGTAAAATTATTAAATAAACTTTCTGCTAAAGAAGCAAATAACAACACAATTAAAATATTGATGAAATTATTCGTGATTAAAATCGTAGCCAATAATTTTCTAGGTTTTTCGAGTAGTTTTACAATAATATCTCCTCCTTTTCCACCATTTGAAAGTTTGTTTAAATCTGTTTGGGAAAGCGAAAAAAAGGCAACTTCTGTTCCGGAAATTAATGCAGAACTTAAAAGCAAAGCAATTAAAACAAAGGCATTAATTACATTTAAAAAATCAATTGAAGTAGATAATAGAAATAAAGGTTCGGGATCTGGGTCCAAATTCTAAAAGTTTAGCAAATTAAAAAGGTAAATCATCATTTTCTTCTTTTACAACTGACTTTGGACTTGCAGAAGAGTTTTGGTTTTGAGGAGCATTGTTCGTGTTTTCAAGACTCTTTTTAGTCGTTAAAAAAGTCATTTCATTTACATGAATTTCGGTCGAATAACGTTTCACTCCGTCTTGTTCCCATTGACGGTTTTTTAATTTTCCTTCAACATACACTTTATCCCCTTTTGATAAATATTTTTCGCAAATTTCTGCCAGCTTATTTCTAACAACAATATTATGCCAATCGGTAGTTGATACTTTTTCTCCAGTTTGTTTATTTGTATAACTTTCGCTTGTTGCAATAGGGAATCTTCCAATAGAATTACCTCCTTCGAAATAATGCATTTTCACATCATCACCTAAATTACCGATTAAAATTACCTTATTTATTGTACCTGCCATAGCATTTGTGTTTTCATATCAAATATACTAAAAAATTCAATTACTTTTTAATTTGAAAGGTCTCTAAGAAATTAGCAATTAAAACAGGAACAGGATATTTATGAACAACGTTCCATTTTATTTTTGCTGCTGATGACGCTAACACCTCTACAACCCAGAATTGTGTGTATAAGTGCTGATGAGATAATTTATGCACTATTTCTTTTTTATTGAAGAGTGATAAAGTTGTTATATGTGGAAATAAATTTATAAATTCCTCTAAAGAAACAAGTTCGTTTTTGTTGATGCTCTTATCACTTTCAATTAAAGGGAATTGATATAACCCTTGCCAAATTCCTTTTCCTTTTCTTTCTGATAAAATTGTTTTTCCATCATCAGTTTTAACAACTAGAAAGTTAAAATATCTATTTCTCACTTTTATTTTTTTTTCTTTTACGGGAAGTTCTTTTATCAATTTCTTTGCCAAAGCCACACAGCTATCCGCCAAAGGGCAAGTTTCGCATAAAGGATTTTGAGGCTTGCAAAGAAGTGCGCCAAAATCCATAATTGCTTGATTGTGAGTTCCTGGTTGAGATTTATTTATTAAAGTTTGAGCTAAAGCTTTAAATTCTTTAATTCCCGTTGATGAATTTATAGGTGTTTTAATGCCAAAATAACGAGACAAAACTCTGTAAACATTTCCGTCTACTACAGCAGTTGGTTCATTAAAACAAATCGATGCAATTGCAGAAGCGGTATAATCTCCTATACCTTTTAGTTTAATTATTTCTTTGTAGGTAGACGGAAATTCACCATTAAATTCGATGGCTATTTGTTTTGCTGAGTGATGTAAATTTCTTGCACGGGAGTAATATCCTAAACCTTGCCACATTTTTAAAACAGTGCTTTCATCCGCTTTAGCGAGATCAAAAACAGTTGGAAAATTTTCAGTAAATTTTAAATAATAGGCCATTCCTTGTGCAACTCTTGTTTGCTGTAACATAATCTCTGATAGCCAAATAAAGTATGGATTATTGACTTTACGCCAAGGCAATTCTCTGTTGTTTTGTAAGTACCAGTAAATTAATGTATTAGAAAATTTCATCGATAAAAAATAGATTTACAATATTACATTTTAAAATTCATATAAATTTAAGTCTTTATCTTTTCGGAATTGATTAATTATCATATATTTGCATCCGCATTTTTGAAAGTAAATTAATAAAAATATAGTAAAAATAGAAACATGACGAAAGCAGATATCGTATCGAAAATTTCAGACAAATCTGGTATAGAAAAGACAGATGTTTTAGCAACAGTTGAGGCGTTTATGACTGAAGTTAAAGATGCATTGGAAAATGGGGATAACGTTTATTTAAGAGGTTTTGGTAGTTTTATTATTAAAACTAGAGCAGAGAAAACAGGTAGAAATATTTCAAAAAATACGACTATTAAAATTCCAGCACACAACATTCCAGCTTTTAAACCAGCGAAAACTTTTACTGAAGGAGTAAAAAATAAAGTAGCTGTTAAGTAACACAATATTAATCTAAGCCGAATAGGTTTAAAAAACAAAAGAACATTATGCCAAGTGGTAAAAAAAGAAAGAGAGCAAAAATCTCTACACACAAAAGAAAGAAAAGAGCTAGAGCAAATAGACACAAGAAAAAGTAAGCAAATGCTTACTTTTTCGTTTATTGTTTAACGAAAAAATCAATTAAAAAAAGTTCATTGACATCCGAAGATTTACACGCTGTGTAAAGCAGTAAATCTTCTCACGGTATTACAAATACCTGACAATATTAATCCATCTGCACAATGAAGTGTAGATTAAAACCATTTCAGTATGAAAACAGAATTAATAATTCGTTCAAATTCATCTGATATTGATTTTGCCTTATTAAGAGATGGAAAACTTATTGAATTAAATAATGAAACAACTGGTAATAAATTTTCTGTTGGCGATATTTTTTTAGCCAAAATAGGAAAGGTATTAACAGGTTTAAATGCAGCCTTTGTAAATGTAGGATACCCAAAAGACGGGTTTTTACATTATCATGATTTAGGTGCGCAAGTAAACTCATTAAATACGTTCATTAAGAAAGTAAGCACAGGTAGGTATAAAGAATTCACTTTAAAAAACTTCCGATTTGAGGAAGAAATTAACAAAGACGGTAGTATAAATAAGGTACTAAAAACAGGTCAAAACCTTTTAGTACAAATTGTAAAAGAGCCAATTTCTACAAAAGGCCCAAGATTAAGTTCAGAGCTTTCAATAGCTGGTAGATTTTTGGTATTAGTTCCTTTTTCTAACAGAGTTTCAGTTTCTCAAAAAATTGAAGACCCAAAAGAAAAAGAACGATTAAAAAGATTAGCAAAAAGCATAAAACCAAAAGGTTTTGGCGTTATTTTAAGAACTGTTGCCGAAGGAAAAAAGGTGGCGGAATTAGATAAAGATTTGCAAAACTCATTAGAACGTTGGAAAAAAATGTGTAAAAGCATAGCTAACACAAATACACCAACAAAAATTTTGAGCGAATTAAACAGGGCGTCTTCTATTTTAAGAGACGTTATGAATGAAACTTTTACAAGTATTGTAACAAATGATGAAACTTTGAAAGTAGAAATTAAAGAATATCTACAAGAGATTTATCCTGAAAAAGAAAAAATAGTAAAGTTGCACAAGTCTGAAACTCCAATTTTTGAAAAATATGGAATAGAAAGACAAATAAAAACATCGTTTGGTAAAACAGTTTCTATGAGCAGAGGTGCGTATCTAGTAATAGAGCACACAGAAGCTTTACACGTTATTGATGTTAATAGCGGAAACCGTTCTAATAAAGCAGGCTCTCAAGAAGATACAGCATTAGAAGTAAATTTAATTTCAGCTACAGAAATAGCACGTCAATTGCAATTGCGTGATATGGGCGGGATTATAGTTGTTGATTTTATTGATATGCATAAGGCTGAAAACAGAAACAAACTGTATCAGCACTTAAAAGAGCAAATGGCTTTAGATAGAACAAAACATAAAATATTACCTCCAAGTAAATTTGGTTTGGTGCAAATTACAAGACAAAGGGTTAGACCAGAGTTAAGTATAAAAACTACCGAAGCCAACCCAAATAAAAATGGAGATGTAGAAGCGCCAATTGTCTTATTAGACAAAATTCAAGCAGATTTAGAAAAATTTATTTCTAATCCAAAAAATAAAAAGATACAATTACACTTGCATCCTTTTATCGCTGCTTATTTATTAAAAGGCGTAAATTCTATTCGTTTTAAATGGTATTTAAAACACAAAAAGTGGATTACTATTATACCTAGAGATGCTTACACATACTTACATTATAGATTTAAATCTCCTAGAGATTAATTTTTATACTCGTAAAAGGCAATAATTTTTTATCAAAAAAACCCGTAACTTTTAAAGTTACGGGTTTTTCTATTTTATAAAGTTATGTTTACTTTTTCTCTTTAATTAAATACATATAAACAGGGTAATGATCTGAATAACCACCAGTATACCCACCATTAGAAAAACTTCTAAAGGGATAACCTTTAAATTTCCCCTTTTTATCACTTAAAAAGCGTTTATTAAAAATCATCGCTTGAAACATTTTGTAATTAGAAAAATCTTTTACGCCTCTATCTAATAATGGTGATGAAATTAAAATCATATCAAAAAGATTCAAATTATCTCTGTAAACTAGGGTGTTAAAGCCTCTTGTAAAAAGATCCTCATACGGATTGTAAATATCGTTTTTCCCTACATTTTTCTTTTTTCTTTTTGTTTTTAAAATGTTTTTAAAACTAGAGTTTATAGGGTCATCATTAAAATCACCTAAAATAAGAATTTTAGCGTTTGGGTCGTTTTCCCTAATTTGATCAATAATTTTTGTGTTTTGATATGCGGCTTTCTCGCGTAAAGGCCTGCTCTTTGCTTCACCACCACTTCTAGATGGCCAATGATTTACAATAACATGAATTAATTCATCGTCTAAATAACCAGAAACTAATAACTGATCTCTGGTATATACTTTAAAATTATTTTTATAAATATTAGGATTAAAAGCTTCATGATATATAGGTTTAAAATACTTTTTTTGATATAATAAGGCTACATCAATTCCGCGTTTGTCAGGCGAATCGTAATGTATTATTCCGTAATTATTTTTTACTAAATGCTTATTTTTAACCAAATCTTCTATAACACCTAGGTTCTCTACTTCGGAAACCCCGATAATTGCAGGACTCGTATTTGCTTTATCTAATCCTATTTGTGCAATCGTACTTGCTAGCTTATCAATCTTGTCCCAATAAACTTTGGACCTGTTTGATTTTAACTCCATCATCGGGCTAGCTTCATCATTAATAGAAGTATCATTTATAGTGTCAAAAAGGTTTTCTAAATTGTAAAAAGCAATGGTTCTAATCGAGTATTTATTTTGATTTTTCTGTGAAAAAGTGACACATATAGTGAACATTAAGAGAAATAGTAAATAGGTTTTCTTCTTCATTTTTTTAGTTTTTATTAACCACAAACTTACAGAACAAAAAGCATCATTAAAAATAAAAAATTCTTTTGGCTGTCTTTTTTTAACTAAAAATCAGTAGTTTTACTTTGCTATAAAATTGAAAAAGAAAAAATTATGAATAAAACTATTATATTAATAGTTCTGTTTCTGTTGTGCTTTACAACAATATATTCCCAAAATATTATAATAGGAATTGTCGTAGATAATAATTCTGAAAGCCCATTATCGAATGTCTTTGTGCGTGTTAAAAACACAAATGTTATTACTAAATCAGATATAAATGGATTCTTTCAGTTAAAAGATCTTTCCAACGGAAGCTGCGTTTTAGAAATTAAATTTAATGGATTTGAAACTCAGAATTTTCCTATAGAACTCTCTGGAAAGACCTTGGATTTAGGTTCAATCATTTTATACAAAGATATTACAGAGGAACAAGATTTAAGTATTATTACAATTACAGATGATGAATTAAATAATGATGCAAGTGCTGCCGATAATATCTCTGGACTTTTGCATGCTTCAAAAGATGTTTTTTTAAGAACTGCTGCTTTTGAGTTTAGTTCTTCTTTTTTTAGAATAAAAGGATTGGATTCTGGAAACGGTAAAGTTTTAATTAACGGAATTGAAATGAACAAGGTTTATGATGGCAGGGCGCAATGGAGCAATTGGGGCGGACTCAATGATGTTTTAAGGAATCAAGAATTTAGTAATGGTTTATCCCCGTCTAATTTTACTTTTGGAGGTGTTTTAGGATCTACAAACATGGATACGAGAGCTTCGCAGCAAAGACCTGGAACAAGAATCTCTTATTCTTCATCCAATAGAAGTTATGAGCATAGAGTTATGGCAACGCATTCTACAGGTATTTCTGAAAAAGGTTGGGCGATGACTTTTTCCGCAAGTAGGAGATTAGGAAACGAAGGTTTTAATGAAGGAACTTCTTACAATGCATATGCTGTTTTCGCATCTATAGAGAAGAAAATTAACGAGAATCACAGTCTAAATTTTACAGGAATTTTTACCCCAAATAGAAGAGGTAAATCTTCGCCTAACACCCAAGAAGTTTTCGATTTAAAAGGAATTAAGTATAATGAGTATTGGGGGAATCTCAATGGAAAAAAACGTAATTCCAGAATAAAAGAAGTTGTAGAACCCATTTTAATGTTCAGTCATTATTGGAATGTTTCAGAAAATGCAACATTACAAACAAATGGATCTTATCAGTTTGGGAAAATAGGAAATAGTCGTTTAGATTTTAACGGAGGCTCAAATCCTAGTCCTTCGTATTACCAAATATTACCAAGTTACTTTCTGAGATATAATGATTTATCCGGTGCCTATAATGCCCAAGAAAACTTTGTAAATAACGGGCAATTAAACTGGGATCGTATTTTTGATGCAAATACCACCAATGCAAGTGTTGCCTTAAACAATGCGTATGTTTTGTATGAGGATAGAAATGATGACAAACAATTTACCATAAATACCATTTACAATGCAGAGATTAATAATAATATTTCTATAAACGGAAAATTAGAATACAAAGGTTTACGTTCTAAAAATTTTGCAGAAGTTCTCGACTTATTAGGAGGAGTCGGCTATTTAGACATCAATAATTTTGCAGATACAGAAGTGCAAATGCAAAATGATGTATTAAATCCAAACAGAGTTGTTGGTGTTGGTGATAAATTTAGATATAATTTTAATTTAAGTTCAGTTCTAATTAATGCTTTTGCACAGGTACAGTTTAAATACAATAAAATAGATTTTTATGCAGCTGCAAAGATTTCTAAAATAACAAATCAAAGAGAAGGTTTGTATCAAAATGGTCGTTTTGAAAATAGTTCTTTTGGGAAATCAGAGAAATTAAATTTCATTAACTATGGTATAAAAACAGGCGCAACGTATAAAATTAATGGGCGTAATTTAATAGATGCAAATTTTGCTTATTTAACGCAAGCGCCAACCATTAGAAACTCTTTTTCTAATGCTAGAGAGAATAACAATATAGTTAATGATTTACAGAGTGAAAAAGTATTTTCTTTGGATGTAAGTTATATTAGAAGAGGTCCGATAATTACTTCTAGAGTAACCACTTACTATACCGAGATAGAGGATGCAACTGAAATTTCTTTTTATTTTGCTGATGGAGTTGGAGGAGATAACACTGCTTTTGTTCAAGAAATTTTATCAGGGATTGAAAAGAAACAGCTTGGACTAGAATTTGGTTTAGAAGCACAAGTTACGCCAACCATAAAATTAAAAGGAGCAGCTTCTATTGGTAGTTTTACCTATGCTAATAATCCTGATTTGCATCTTACTTCAGACGTTACAAATGAAGGAATTTTTGATGAAAACGGTCGTTCAGGAAATTACATATCAAATTTAAAAAACTATAAAATTGCAGCAGGACCTCACACTGCACATTCTGTTGGTTTTGAATATAGAGACCCAAATTATTGGTGGATTGGTGCAACGGCAAATTTCTTTAGCAACACTTTTGTAGATATTGCACCATTAACAAGATCCAGTAATTTTTATACAGATGCAGATGGTTTAACATTTCCGGATTATGATATAGAGGTTGCTAGAGAGCTTTTGCAGCAAGAAAAATTTAATAATTATAAAGTTGTAAACCTTGTTGGAGGAAAATCTTGGAAGATAGAGAGGTATTACATTAGTGCATTCGCAACGGTAAATAACCTACTAAATACGGAGTATAAATCTGGAGGATTTGAGCAAGGTAGAAATGCAAATTATAATGAATTAAGAGCTGATAAAGCGCTAAACAAACCTGTTTTTGGTAATAAATATTGGTATGGAAGAGGCACAACCTACTTTATGAATGTGAATATTAGTTTTTAAAAAAAAATAAATTGAAATGGAAAAAAATAAAGCAAGCATCTTATTCATTATTTTTATAACAAGTATGTTTTTTATTGCCTGTGTAGAAGATAATGATTTTACAGTACCCCAAAATTTAGGAGCTGAAGAGAATCTAAAATTAGAGACAATTATAGACAGTATTCAAAACAATCAATTAGAATTAAAATCGATAAAAGATTTAAAAAGTTTATATAATTCAGGTAATGATCCTATAAAAATAGTTTCCGATATTATCGTAAAAGGATATGTTATCTCTTCGGATGCTAAAGGTAATTATTTTAGAGAATTTTATATGCAGGATGCAGCTGAAAACCCGACAGCAGGAATTAAAATAGCCATTAATTTAACTAATAGTTATAATAAATTCAACTTCGGAAGAGAAGTTTATATTCGTTTAAAAGGCTTGTATATCGGTGAAGTTAATTCCGGTGATGGCATAATTACAATTGGTGGAAAAGTTAGTACAACGGATGTAAAAGAAATACAAAGTGTTGCTTTAAATCAAATGAATACTCATTTTTTTCGTTCTAAGGAAACAGCAATAATTATTCCAAAAGAAGTTTCTTTAGCAGGTTTAAGCGCTTCAGATATTGGTACATTTATAACCGTAAAAGGCGTCTTCTTTCCATCTAATTTAGAAGGGAAAACGTATGTAGATCCAACAGAAGATTTTGATACACAGCGTAAAATACAAACTTGTCAAACAGTGGGTTATGCAGATTTATTGTTAGAGACTAGTTCGTTTGCAAGTTTTGCAAATAAGGCATTACCTGTTGGAGGCGGTACCATAAATGCAGTTGTTTCTCAAGATTATAATGGTCATTTTTTGGTGTTAGTTTTAAATTCTACAGAAGATGTTGTAATGTCCGAAGATAGATGTGTAACGCGTTCTGAAAGCGATTTTCCAATCATTTTATTAGAAGAAAATTTTGATAATTTATCTGGAGAAATAAGAATTACAGATTGGTTGAATTATAGAGAAAAAGGCACAAAATCTTGGAGATCTTATTCAGATACGTATGCTCAAAGTAAAGCAGCAAGAGTGGGTTCTAAAAGCTCAGGAGATGCAAGTACAATTACTTGGTTGCTTACAAAAGGGATAGATTTAGACACAACTACAGCAGAATTTTTATCCTTTGAAACCTCTAATAGTTTTGCAAACGGAAGTAATTTAGAAGTCTTAATCTCTACAGATTGGGATGGAACTGAATCAAATATATCCTCTGCAACTTGGAGTGTTTTACCAGCAAAAATAGTTTCTAATGGAGAAGGCTTTAAAAATTGGGTGCATTCTACTTTTGTAAATTTATCAAATTATACTGGTACTGCTTTTATTGCTTTTAGATATGCAGGTAGCGGAAATGTTTATTTTGATGGGACGTATGAATTAGATAATATCACTATTATTGCAGAATAATATTCTTATCATATGAAAAAAATAGAACACATTGGTATTGCTGTAAAAGATCTTAAGGTATCAAATAAATTATTTGCTTCATTATTTGGGGAAGAACATTACAAAGAAGAGGAAGTGATTTCAGAGGGAGTTAAAACCTCTTTTTTTAAAAGTGGGCCTAATAAAATTGAATTACTGCAAGCAACAAACCCAGAAAGTCCCATTGCAAAATTTATCAATAAAAAAGGAGAAGGAATTCATCATATTGCATTTGCAGTTTCAAACATAAAAACGGAAATTGAAAGACTGAAAAAAGAAGGTTTTGTTGTCTTAAATGAAATACCTAAAAAAGGGGCAGATAATAAATTGGTTGCTTTTTTACATCCCAAAACTACAAACGGAGTTTTAATCGAGTTGTGCCAAGAAATAGAATAGTTAAAATACTGCTAACTGTTACTGTCAACTGCATACTAATTATTATCTTGCAATGATTTTAAAAGCAAATACACCATGTCATCTAAGTTTGATTCTTATCAAAAAAGACGCCTGCAATCTTCTTACATTTCAGTTGTAGTTAGTATTGCTTTGGTGCTTTTTATGGTGGGTGTTTTAGGGTTGATTTTATTAAAGTCTACTAAAGTTGCAAATCATGTCAAAGAAAAAGTGGCCATTACACTTTTTATAAAAGACAAGGTAACTCAAAAACAAATAAAATCGTTTAGAGAATCTCTTTTAGAAGAAATTTTTACAAAAAAAGCTATTTATACAAGTAAAACACAAGCAGCAAAAAAATATAGCAAAGAAATTGGTGAAGATTTCCTTGAATTTTTAGGGAGTAATCCTTTGAAAAATGGGATAGATATTTATCTAAAAGCAGATTTTGTTACACCAGAAAAAATACAAGAATTAGAAAATCGCTTTTTAAAAAATGCATTTGTAGCAGATGTTTCATATGATAAACCTTTAATTAATTTATTAACTAAAAATATTAAAAGAATCAGTTTTTGGCTATTCGTCTTCAGTGGTTTTTTTAGTCTAGTTGCAATGATTTTAATTAATAGTTCCATAAGATTGTCTATTTACTCAAAACGATTTAATATAAAAACTATGCAAATGGTTGGCGCAACAAAACGATTTATCAGAAAGCCATTTATTTGGAGAAGTATAAAATTAGGAATGATTGGCGCTTTATTCGCTTTGATAGGGCTGGCATTTGTAATTTATTATGTAGATAAATACATACCAGGTTTAGAACTTTTAAAAGATTACTTTTCGTTAGGATATTTAGTTGGTGGTGTACTTTTATCAGCCTTTATAATTACGTGGGTAAGCACATTCTTTGCCACACAGCGCTTTTTAAATTTAAAAACAGACGAACTTTATTATTAAAATATGCAAAAAGAAAATAATCAAAAAAAAGAATTTCTCTTTGGTCAAAAGAACTATAGAATCATGCTTGTTGGCATCGTTTTTATTGCTTTAGGATTTATTTTCATGTCCGGAGGTGGAAGTGATAATCCAGAGGTTTTTAATGAAGAAATATATAACTGGCAGCGTATACGATTAGCCCCAACTTTGGTAATTATTGGATTGGTAATAGAAATTTATGCTATTTTTGCCAAACCAAAAAAATAAATATGAATTTATTAGAGACGATCATTCTAGCTGTAATTGAAGGAATCACAGAGTTTTTACCGGTATCATCAACAGGTCACATGATTATAGCATCATCTTTTATGCGAATTGCAACGGATGATTTTACCAAACTTTTTACTATTGTTATTCAATTAGGGGCCATTTTATCCGTGGTCGTTTTATATTGGAAACGTTTTTTTCAAAGTTTTGATTTTTATTTTAAACTATTAGTGGCATTTATACCCGCAGTTGTTTTAGGCTTATTATTAAATGATGTAATAGATAGTTTATTAGAAAGCCCAATTACTGTGGCAATTTCTCTAATAATAGGAGGTTTCATTCTATTAAAAGTTGATGAATGGTTTAAGGGAAATGAAGAATTTGATGAGAAAAATCCAAATGAACACACAGAAATAAGTTATGCGAATGCTTTAAAAATTGGTTTTTTTCAATGTTTAGCGATGATTCCTGGTACCTCGAGAAGTGGAGCAAGCATTGTAGGAGGAATGACGCAAAAAATTAATAGAAAAACTGCAGCAGAATTTTCTTTCTTTTTGGCAGTTCCAACAATGTTGGGAGCTACTGCAAAAAAAAGTTACGACTATTATAAAGCAGGTTTCGAACTTTCTTCAGATCAAATTAATTATCTAATTATTGGTAATATTGTAGCTTTTATAGTTGCTTTAATCGCGATTAAATCTTTCATTGATTATTTAAGTAGAAAAGGGTTTAAAATTTTTGGTTACTATAGAATTATTTTAGGAATTACATTGTTAATCATTCATTTTTTCATTTATAGATTAACCATTTAATTTTTTTTGATGAATATTGAAGAGTATCAAAAAGGTCAGGTTTTATTGATTGACAAACCACTTACTTGGACCTCTTTTCAGGTCGTGAACAAACTACGGTGGGAAATAAAACAGCGCTTTAATATTAAGAAAATTAAAGTGGGTCACGCAGGGACTTTAGATCCTTTAGCAACAGGTCTGTTAATTATTTGCACAGGAAAACAAACGAAAGAAATTCATACCTATCAAAATCAAGTAAAAGAGTATACAGGTACATTTACTCTAGGTGCAACCACTCCAAGTTACGATTTAGAAACAGAAATCGATAAAAAATTTCCGACAGAACATATTACTGAAGATTTATTAAAAGAAACTACAAAACAATTTATTGGTGATATTCAACAAAAACCACCTATTTTTTCTGCAATTAAAAAAGATGGAAAACGTTTATACGAATTGGCAAGAAAAGGCGAAACTACAGAAATTAAGGCCAGGATTGTTAAGGTTTTAGAATTCGAAATTACTACTATTAATCTGCCAAAAGTAGACTTTAAAGTAGTTTGTAGTAAAGGAACCTACATTCGTTCTTTAGCTTCCGATTTTGGAAATGCATTAAATTCTGGTGCGCATTTATCAGCATTAAGAAGAACAAAAATCGGTGATTTTTCTGTTGATAAATCAAATTCTATTGAGGGTTTTATTAAAAGTCTAAAAGTGGAATAGTTTTTGTCCCCAAGGTTGTGACAAAAGCTATTTTATGAAAAAAAATCTATCTTTAATCTTCTTATTTATCACATTACTATCTTCATCTCAAGAAAAATTTGGGAAATCTTTTATTACAGGTACTTTTAATTTTACGCTTGGTATCAATGAAAATTACACCATAAATAATGAGGAAGGTGAATATCTTATTGAACCAGCTGCAATTTTTTTAAGAACAGGTTTTGGCTATGAATTTAAAAAAAGGGTTGCTATTAGTTTTAATGCTGGATTTGATTATCATTGGAATTATGCTGTAAGTGCTTTTCCAACTTATGGGACTATAAAGTACAATATTACTGAAGATGAAGGGGATACTTTTTTTATTGAAGGGAGTTATGGTAAAATGTGGCGCCCCTCATCTAATTATCCAGATGGAAAGTATTATAGTTTTGGAATTGGATCTCAAGTAGCAGGTGGTGATAGATGGAATACAATTTTAAGATTAGATTTTCACAGAAAAAGTATTTATGGTTTTGAAAACAATAGGTTGGATAGTGTTTCCTTCGGGATAGGCTTTTCTTTCTTTTAAAATAAAAAGGATTTATATATAAGTTTACTTCTTAAAAGATTATTTCTTTTTAGCTAATAAATCTCTTATTTCAGCTAATAAATCTTCTTGACTCGGTCCTTTTGGAGCAACTGGTGCTGGCTCTTCTTTCTTTTTAGTTGCATTTACACCTTTTACAATTATGAACATTACAAAAGCTACAATAATAAAGTCGATTACGTTTGTTAAGAAATCTCCATATAAAACTGCAACTTCTCCAACAACTTTTCCTGTATCTTCAATAATACCTTCTTTAACAATCCATTTTAAATCTTTGAAATCAGTGTTAAATATCAGGCCAATTAAAGGAGAAACAATTCCTCCTGTAAAAGAAGTTACAACTTGTTTAAAAGCTGCCCCCATAACAAAACCTACCGCAATATCGATAAGGTTACCCTTCATTGCAAAATCTTTAAATTCTTTAAGCATTCCCATTTGTTTTGATTTTTAATATGTTAGAATGCTAAATTAGTGAAATTTATTAATATTTTAACGTTTTTTTAACACGCTGTGAAATTGCAGTTAAGGTTTCATAAACAATAGTTTCAGAAATATTAGCAATATTTTGTATCATTTCTTGATTATTAAAAATGATAACTTTATCACCTTCTTTACACTCAATCTTTGTAACATCAACCATAATCATATCCATACAGACATTACCAATAATAGGTGCTTTTTTATTGTTGATGAGTACATGTCCTTTTTTATTACCTAATCTTCTAGATATTCCATCTGCATGACCAATCGGTATTGTTGCTGATTTACTTGGTCTTTTTGCAACAAAAGCTCTATTGTAGCCTACCGTTTCTCCGGGCTCAATGAAGTGAATTTGAGAAATAATAGAGGTTAAATTATGTGTGTTCTTTAATTGAGATGTTTCTTCGGTATTATTTCCAAACCCATATAAACCAATGCCAATCCTAACCATATCAAATTGGGCTTTTACATAATTTACAACACCAGATGTATTTAAAATATGAAGCATAGGTTTGTAACCTAAATGCGTGTAAAATTGTTGTGCTATGTATGCAAAATTATTGATTTGATTTGTTGTAAAATCTTTTTCTTCTAAATCTTCACTCGCCGCTAAATGCGAAAATAAAGATTGCACTTTTACGTGATTTGTTTCTTTTAAACTCGTTAAAATTTTAGAAATATCTGCATGCCAAAATCCTAATCTATTTAAACCTGTGTTAAACTTTAAATGAATAGGGTAATTCATTAAAGGAGCTGTATCCGCTAAATTTAAGAAAGCATTAAAAATTTTAAAACTGTATAGATTTGGTTCTAATCTATAATCTACAATAGACTGTAAATTTTGTACTTGAGGGTGTAAAACTAAAATCGGAGCTTTTATTTCTGCTTCACGCAAAGCAATACCTTCAGAAGCATAAGCAACTGCAAAATAATCTACTTTATCTTCTAAAAATTGAGCAACTTTAATGCCATCACTTCCGTAGCCAAAAGCTTTAACAACTGCTAAAATTTTGGTTTTTGGTTGTAGTTTTTGTTTAAAATAATTTAGGTTATGTTCTAAAGCATTTCCATCAATTTCTAAAACAGTTACATGATTATTCATCAGTAGAACTTTCTTTTTTATCAGTAATTCCTTTCTCTTTATTTTTGACAGCTTTAAAATATGCAGCTCTGCTTAAAGGTTCATATTCCTGAGTCTCACCTAACATTACCAATTTGTCATTTTGTGCTTTTCTAAAACTGTAATGTGCTAAGTTACCTGTGTGTGTGCAAACCGCATGTACTTTAGTCACATATTCCGCAGTTGCCATTAAAGCAGGCATTGGGCCAAAAGGATTTCCTTGAAAGTCCATATCTAAACCGGCGACAATTACTCGTATTCCTCGGTTTGCTAAATCATTACAAACAGCAACAATTTCATCATCAAAAAACTGAGCTTCATCAATACCAATAACATCTACATCATTGGCTAACAGCCTAATATTTGAAGAAACCGGTACAGGTGTTGATCTGATTCTATTATCATTATGCGAAACAACTTGCTCTTCATCATAACGCGTATCAAGAGCAGGTTTAAAAATTTCTACACTTTGTTTTGCAAATTGTGCACGCTTTAAACGTCTAATTAATTCTTCTGTTTTACCAGAAAACATAGAGCCACAAATAACTTCTATCCAGCCAAATTGTTCTGTATGATTTACTGTATTTTCAAGAAACATTTTGTAATTTTAGGCGTTTTAGTTTTATAATTTTGTTTTAGTTTGATTGTCAACAAATTTAGCAATATTTAGCTGTAAAAAATAACTTCAATTAACAACTTATGCACAAAAAATTAGAATCAGACTTAATGAGTTTGGCGCACAGTATTTTAAAAATGAAAAATAAAAAAGATGTGTTTGCCTTAAAACAAAAATCTAAAGAGATTTATGAGAAACTATCTATGCTTGCTTTTGTTGAAGAATATGTAAATACAACACCAAATTTAAAAGAATCAAAAGAAGAATTAATAGAAAAAGTGGCACAAGGTTTTGTGTCAAAAGATATTTCTATTTTTGAAGAAGTTACTTCTAACGAGGTTGTTGAAGATGGAGAAAAGATAGTCTATGATCTTGCTGATACGCCTAAAGAAGAATCTGAAATTGAAGAAATTTTAGAGCAACCTTTTGATGAATTAGAAGAAATTATATTCTCTGAAAATGAAACAGAGCATATAAATGAGGTTATAAATATTGAAGTAAATAAAACAAAAAGCTTAGAGGAAGAATTACAAGACATAATTTCGGTTGATGTAATGGCAGATTTATTTGAAAATGCCCAACCAAAATCTTTAAATGATAAATTGGTTAATAATATTCAAATTGGTTTAAATGACCGAATTATTTTTGTAAAAAATCTTTTTAATAATCAGCAAGAAGATTATAACAGAGTAATTTCTCAATTAAACACTTTTAAGTCAGAAAAAGAAGCAAAACAATTTATCAATAAGATGATAAAGCCAGACTATAATTGGTCTGAACATGAAGAATTAGAAAACCGTTTTTTAGAAATTATAGAACGTAAATTTGCTTAATTCTATTTGCTATTTAGGTTACGTACAAAAATTTAATTGATAATAATTAATTTCTAATTTTGAAACCCGTTTTAATCCATACACATTTTCATCGCCGTAAAACTGGAGTAACCAGAAGTATAGAAAATGTACTTCCTTTTTTTGATGATGATTTTGAAACATATGTTTATGGTTCAAATATTGATGGAAATAAAATTACCACTTCAAAATTAAAATCAATACTATTTTCTGATTTAAAAACAGTCGTACATTGTCATAGAAATAATGAAATTATAGGAATGCTATGGTATCGTTTTTTAGGTGCAAAATTCAAATTGATTGCAACTAGGCACGCAGAAACTGTGCCTTCAGGGCTCACAAAATATTTGCTTAAAAAAGCGGATAAAGTAATTACGCTCATTAAAAGTATGAGCACTAATTTAGGGATTGATAATACTCTTATTGCTCATGGGGTTAGAGTTGAAGAGTTTGTGCCAAATCCAGAAAAAAGGCTAGAAAAGATTAAACAAGACAATGTTATTTTAAATGCAGGAAGAGTAAGAAAAGCAAAAGGTCAACTTGTTTTGCTCGAAGCTGCCAAGGTTCTAAAAGAGCAAAAAAATTGGGCATTAGTTATTGTTGGTAAAGTTGATAAGCCTCTATTTTTAGAAGAATTAAAAACGATTACAAAAAAACATGAAATAGAAAATCAAGTTTATTTTGCTGATGAAACTAGAGATATTATTTCTTATTATCAAGCAGCAAAAATTGTTGTCGCTCCAAGTTTTTCTGAAGGATTTTCTTTAGTAACTGCCGAAGCTATGTCTTGTGAATGCACAGTAATTGCCACAAAAAATGTAGGAGTTCATTCCCAATTAATTACAAATGGTAAAAATGGGTATTTGTTTGAAGCAGGAAATTCTCCGGCGTTAGAGCTACTTTTATTTAAATTGATGAAAAATCAAATTTCACATTTGGGGAAACAAGGAAGAGAAGAAATTGCACAAAATTGGAGTGCAAAAAAAGAAGCACAAAATTTAATAGAACTTTATAAATTATGGTAAAAAAAATATTCTTTTTGGCGTTTTTTATAGTTTTAGTGGGATGTAAATCAACCCACAAAATTCAGGGATTTTCGAAAAAGGACATTCCTTTAAAACCTAATTATAATAATGAGAAAAATTGGGCAGTTTTACCAAATTCTTCTTTTGGAGAATTAAAAGAATTTACTTCTAAAGAAATAGATACTTTACAAGCAGATGTTTTTTATGTGTATCCAACTTTAAATACAGAGGATGATGATTTACGTTGGAATGTTCCTGTAGAGGATATTGAGCAGCAGAATAAAGTTTTAAACAAAGCGGTATTATTTCAAGCTTCTGCATTTGCAACTTCAGGTAAATTGTACGTTCCTTATTATAGACAAGCACATTTACGTTCTTATAAGATGTTAGAAAACGGAGGAGATAAGGCGTTGCTTTTAGCCTATTCTGATGTTAAAAAAGCTTTTGAAGTTTATTTAAAAAACTACAATAAAGGTAGACCAATTATCATTGCAAGTCACAGTCAAGGTTCTACACATGCCAAATTTTTATTAAGAGATTTTTTTGATAACAAACCTTTGCAAGAAAAATTGATAGCGGCATATATTGTTGGTACAGTCCTAAAATCAGATTTGTTTTCAACTTTAAAGCCAATGACAAAACCAAATGAAATAGGAGGTTTTGTTGGTTGGAATACATTTAAGAAAGGCAATTATCCGAAGAAAAGAGATGTTTATAAAGGTAGTGTTACAACAAATCCTATAACTTGGGACGATGCAAAAACTACAGAATTATATGAACACAAGGGGTTTTTATATTCTAATAAAAAGATATATAAAAATGTATTAAAAATAGAAATTACAGATGGATTGGTTTGGAGTACAAACCCTAAATTTCCAATGCGATTTTTTATGTCTTTTATGAAAAATTATCATGTTGGTGATATTAATCTTTTTTGGCAGGATATTAGAGAAAATGCAGAATTAAGAACTAAAACCTGGTTAGCGGAAAATAAATAATGTAACAAAGTCTTTTTGTAATCGTCTAAAAATAAAACGAATAAAATGAAACGACTTACTGTAATTATCTCTGCTTTTTTTATAATAACTGTATCTGCTCAAGAAGAAGCTTTTAAAAAATTCTATAAAGTAAATAAGGACAAATCAGCTTTTTCAATCAATTTATCAACTTCATTGGCAGGTTCCTTTTTAGACGATGAAGATGAAGAGAGTTTGACAAGTTTAATTAAAAAATCGAGCAACTTCAAGTTAATGGTTTTTGATAATGAAGATGATACCGTATCGAAGAATTTTAAAAAGTTTACAAGAAAAAACAGATTAAAAACTTTGGCTCGCGTTAAAGATAAGGAAGGTAAAGCAGAATTCTTTTTTATTGAAAAAAATAAATTTATAACAGAAATTATTATAAGAGCCAATAGTAATAATGATAAACTTGTTTTATTCGGTTTAAAAACAAAAATCACTAAAGATGAGTTGGCGGCAGTATTTTCTTCTTCCGATGTAAAAATTTCATCAAAATAAAACTTAAAGAAAGAGAAGGTTTAGCCGATTTTCTCTTTTAAGTCTTGAACAACTTTTTTACTATTTCCAATAAAAATTTCATTATTTAAAATAAAAACAGGGCGTTTTAAAAACGTATATTCATCTAAAATATATTGTTTATAATCAGTTTCAGACAATATTTGATTTTTTAAATCCATAGCTTTATAGAGTTTTGCCCGTTTGTTAAACAACGCTTCGTAACTTCCAGAAAGTTGGTGCATTTCATCTAGTTGAGAAACTGAAACGTTATTTGCCTTTATTTCTTGACGCTCAAAACCATCAGTATTTACCTCTTTAAGAATTCTTCTGCAAGTATCACAAGTTTGTAAAAAATATACTTTCTTCATTTTTATGGATTATATTTACACTTCAAAATTACACATAAAAATGAAAATACAATTTGATATTTTACGAAAATCTAGAGAGCTTATTTTAAAAGAACTAGAAGGGTTAACCCTAGATCAAATTCATGAGATTCCTGAAGGATTTAAGAATAATATAGCTTGGAATGTAGCGCATTTAGTAGTTACACAACAATTGTTGCATTACAAATTTTCAGATTTAAATTGTTTGTGTCCGGATAATTTAATTGACGATTATAAAAAAGGAACTGCACCAACTAAAATTTTCACGGTAGAAGAATTTGACGAAGTGAAAGAACTATTGATGGGTTTGCCAGATACTTTAGAAGAAGATTTCGAAGCAGGTATTTTTGAGAATTATAATGACTATCCAACAAGTACGGGTTTCGTTTTAAGCTCGATAGAAACGGCAATCGCATTTAATAATTTTCATGAGGGCATTCACTATGGAATTATTAGAGCTATCAAAAAATTCATATAATTTATATGGATTACTTTTTTATGCACTTAGAATTATAAATATTTACATAGATTTTATTTATTGTTTACTTTTTGAAACATTGATCTGGCCAAAAGATAAAATAGCTGTTCTAGGTATTATGAAAAAATTCACAAAATAATTTGAAAACTATTTTTTGATAGTTTGTAATTTGTAAGACTTAAAAAATGAAATTCAATACAAAAACTATCCAAGGAGGACAAAAACACGAAGAAGCTACAGGCTCAGTAATTCCACCAATTTTTCAAACATCTACTTATAAACAATCTAGTTTTGGGGTAGCACAAGAATACAATTATTCAAGAGGGGCAAACCCAACGAGAACTGCTTTAGAAGATAGTTTTGCTTCTATTGAAAATGGAACACATGGTTTTGCATTTTCTTCTGGTTTGGCAGCAATAGATTGTGTTCTCCGAACACTAAATCCTGGCGATGAAGTTATTGCAGGAAACGATTTGTATGGAGGAACTTACAGAATGTTTACACAACTATTCCAAAAATACGGACTAGAGTTTACCTATGTAGATATAGATTCTGGAGAAAATATATTAAAAGAAATTACAGAAAGAACAAAATTAGTTTGGTTGGAAACACCAACAAATCCATTAATGAAAATTGCTGATATCGAAGCAATTTGTTCTGCAGTAAAAGAAGTCAATGTAGACATTTTAATTGCTGTAGATAATACATTTGCAACACCATATTTACAAAGGCCTTTAGATTTAGGGGCAGACATTGTAATGCATTCTGTAACAAAATATTTAGGAGGACATTCAGATTTGTTAATGGGTGCTTTAATTGTAAAAGAAGCAAAATTAGCTGATGAATTAAATTTTATTCAATTTGCCGCTGGGGCTATTGCAGGACCTATGGATTCTTTCTTAGCATTAAGAGGTATAAAAACTTTACATGTTAGAATGCAAAGACATTGTGAAAACGCTAGCGCAGTAGCTAGTTTTTTAAAGAAAAACCCTAAGATTGGGGCCGTCTATTATCCTGGCTTAGAAGATCATCCAAATCATGAAGTGGCTAAAAAACAGATGAAGGATTTTGGTGGAGTCGTTTCTTTCCGTTTAAAAGACGGCAGTAGAGAAGCTACTTTTAAATTTTTAGAAAGCATTAAATTCTTTACGTTAGCGGAATCTTTAGGAGGTGTAGAAAGTATGGTAAATCATTCGGCAACAATGTCGCATGCATCCATGCCAGAAGAAGCACGCTTAAAAATAGGGATTACGGATTCTTTAATACGACTAAGTGTTGGTATTGAAGATGTAGAAGATTTATTAGCAGATTTAGAACAAGCGTTAAATCATTAAAAACGAAAAAATAGTGTCGTCTAAAAAGACTTAGGAATATTAATTTTTCAGGTTATTTTATATTTTATTTAATAGCTCGTAGAACATTTTTTTTCTTAAATGTCTATAATCAATCAATAATAAAACTTTCTTCTAGAAAATAGTTGGCTCTTAATTCAGCATTATTAATTTGTTTATGATACAAAATAATTTCAGGGAGTTGCTTTTTTAGATAATTTCCTGTGTCCCACTTATTATTTTTATTTTCGTCAATAATAACTCGTATAGTATATTTTTTAGGTTGTAATAAATCGAAAACGACACCTTTTGAAGTTGCAGTAAATTGACGTTCTATAACTTTATCTTGCTTTTTTCCAGAAAGTAATTCAATAATTAAATTTTTAGAATTTACGTTGTTTACTTTTAAAGTGATTCTTCCGTAGTCATCAATTTCTTTGGTGCTAAAACTATATTTTAATGTATCATTTTTAACAGAGAAAACATCATTGAAGGCACCGGGTAAAGCTGTAAAAAGGTATTTCTCTTTTGGTTTTTTATCAAAAATAAATCCAACTTTATTCTCTTTTTTAGAAGGTATAGTGTTGTAGTTTATAGCAATTGTATCTTTGTTAAAAAAACTTACTTTACTTGTGTCTATTTTTACAATAGGGTTATTACTGGTTAAAAAGAAAGTATCTCTAAAATGAAGAATACTTTTTGTCGACGATTTCATTACTAAAGAATCTAATTTTTTCTTTCTCAATTTCACCGTTAACGTATCTGAAAATTTATTATTGGCAATTACAAAATTTAAGGAATCTGCCTCGAAAGGAGTGAACCAAAAGTTTAAGGTGTCTTTATCAACTTCGAATTTAGAAACACTTTTAAAATCATCCGGAACTTTAGAAAGTATTTTTATTTGCATATTTTTACCAGGACCTTCAAAACCAAATTCTATTTTTCCTTTGGTAATTTCTTTTCCCCTTTTAAATTGATAAGGTTGTTCTTCTTTAAATAAAATGATGGGTTTTGTAATAATACTATCTTTGGGTAATTGAATGGTGTCCGTAAGAAAACCAATTTTATCAGTTTTTGGATTAAAAATATAATCGTTCAAAGATTCTTGCAAAGCCAACATTAAATACCTTCCCTTTCTAAGGTTTGTAAATTTAAAATTTATTGTATCAAGTGTGTTTGTGATATAGTCGGGTTTCTTTTTATATACAATAGAATCATTAAAAGAGCTGTCTATTCTGTATAATAAAACGTTTATATTTTTAGGCGTTTCAAAAAGTTTTGCATCTTTTATATTTCCGGAGGTAGTTAAAGAGTCTATGTAAGTTCCAGTAGAAAATATATATTTAAAATTCTCTAATTTATTACCCTCATTATGATCCTCTACTGCATTTCCAAAATTAAAAGTATAAGTTGTATTTAGTTTTAAAGTATCAATAATTTCAATCTTTATAAATTCGCTAGGCGCACCTTGGGGAGAAATTAATGGAGGATTTTTCATTGGAGGTGAAACTACCAATTCTGTATTTAAATTTTTTAATGTAATGTATTCATTAAAGTCTATTTTAATTTCTTTCTTATTAAAATTTACACTTTCATAAGGTGGTTTTGCAGTAATAAACAAAGGAGCGTCTTCATCTTTTGGCCCACCTTCTGGTCTACCCGTTCTGGCACAGTTCGTAACAAAAATAAGTAACACGGATAAAAAAAGAAATCTATACACTATTCTCACAAAAAATAATTTAGATACAAATTAACAATTAATTTTTGAATATAAATTCATAAAATCTATTCTGTATACGCCATGGTTAAAATACTTATTTTGCAGTCCTTAGATTTTAAAAATTCTTTTGCACATGCTTCTAAAGTTGCACCGGTTGTGATCACGTCATCAATTAATAAAATATGTTTATGATTAAAAAATTCAGGATTTTTTAAAAGAAATTTTGTGCCAATATTATTGAAACGCTCAAAACGAGCTTTAAAAGTTTGGGTTTTGGTCGATGAGATTCTGATTAAATAATTTTCTAGAAATTGTGTATTTAGTTGTTTACTCAAAGTTTCACCAAATTTTGTTACTTGATTATAGCCTCTTTCTTTTAATTTTTTTGGATGTAAAGGCACAGGAATTATATAATCTACCTCTTTAAATCCTTTATTTTCACTCAAAATTTCCCCCAACCAATTACCAAAGAAAACGCCAATCTCTTCATTACCTTTGTATTTTAAATCATGAATTATTTTTTTTGTGATTCCTTTTTTTCTAAAAAAAAATAAAGAAAATACATTTTCTGTTAAAAACCGGCCATAAAAATTTTCTGAAATTTTGTTTTGTTTAAAATCCTGAAAATTAGTTAGTGGTAAGTCGTGTCTGCAAAGTGTACAAATAGTAGTTTCATTTTCTACTAGTTTTTGTTCACAAACAGCACATAGTTTTGGATAAAAAATATAGAATAAGTCTTTTAAAAGTCTCATCTTTACGTAACAATTTTTAAGTAATATACTTAATAAATAAGAGATTACCTTTGTCTAGCAAAATAAAATTTTTCAAAGAAGCATTAAAAAACTTAAAAACATTAGGCACTGTTATGCCAAGTTCAAGTTTTTTGTCAAAAAGAATGTTAAGAGAGATTGATTTTTCTCAAGCAGAGGTTATTGTTGAGTTGGGGCCTGGAAATGGTGCGATTACAAAGTATATTATAGAACAATTATCACCTATAGCAAGATTAATTTGTTTCGAAATTAATAATAATTTTTACAGTCAATTAAAAGAGCAAAAACATCCACAATTAATTGTATTAAATGTTTCTGCAGGAAAAATTGCAGATGAATTGAAAAAGTTAAATATTAAGAAAGTAGATTATATTATTTCTAGTTTACCATTAACCATACTTCCTAAAGAAGTGTCAGAGGAAATTTTGTTGAAGGCTTTTGAGGTTTTAGAGGATAACGGCTCATTTATTCAATATCAATATAGTTTAAGTTACTTTAAAAAAGTGAAAAAAGTATTTCGAGAGTCTATTTCAGTAGAATTTGAACCTTTAAATATTCCTCCAGCATTTATTTATCGATGTAAAAAAGTCCAATAAATTTTCTTGAAAAACTTTAGCAAACACGTATCTTTGCCCTCATTATGGCAAAACAAGAAGATCAGTTTAAAAAAGTTTTATCGCATGCAAAAGAATATGGTTATGTATTTCAGTCTTCTGAAATTTATGATGGATTAAGCGCGGTTTACGATTATGCTCAAAATGGAGTTGAACTAAAGAAAAATATTAGAGATTATTGGTGGAAAGCAATGGTGCAAATGCATGAGAATATTGTGGGGATCGATGCCTCAATTTTAATGCATCCTACTACTTGGAAAGCTTCTGGTCACGTAGACGCATTTAATGATCCTTTAATAGATAATAAAGATTCTAAAAAACGTTATAGAGCAGATGTTTTAATTGAAGATTATTGTGCTAAAATTGAAGGCAAAATAAATAAGGAAGTGGCTAAAGCATCAAAACGTTTTGGTAATGCTTTTAATAAAGAAGAGTTTCTTGCTACAAGTGGAAGAGTTGTTGGATACCAGGAAAAAATAAAGGCAATTTTAGCAAGAATGGGTGCGTCTTTAGAAAACGAAGATTTAGCAGATGTTAAGCTATTAATTGAAGAGTTAGAGATTGCAGACCCTTTAACAGGCTCTAGAAATTGGACAGATGTTAAGCAGTTTAATTTAATGTTTGGTACAAAACTTGGCGCATCTGCTGAGACTGCTATGGATTTGTATTTACGTCCAGAAACAGCACAAGGAATTTTTGTTAATTTCTTAAATGTTCAGAAAACAGGAAGAATGAAAATTCCTTTTGGAATTGCACAAACAGGTAAAGCATTTAGAAATGAGATTGTTGCTAGGCAATTTATTTTTAGAATGCGTGAGTTTGAGCAAATGGAAATGCAATTTTTTGTAAAACCAGGTACTCAAAAAGTTTGGTATGAGCAATGGAAGGAAACGCGTTTAAAATGGCATTTATCTTTAGGGATGGGAGCAGAGAATTATCGTTTTCATGATCATGATAAATTAGCACATTATGCCGATGCAGCTGCCGATATTGAGTTTAATTTTCCTTTCGGATTCAAAGAGTTAGAAGGAATTCATTCACGTACAGATTTCGATTTAAAAGCCCATGAGAAACATTCAGGTAAGAAATTACAGTATTTTGATCATGAGGAAAATAAAAGTTATACACCTTATGTAGTAGAAACTTCTATTGGTTTAGATAGAATGTTTTTAGCAGTCTTCTCAAATTCTTTAATTGAAGAAGAATTAGAAAACGGAACAACAAGGACAGTTTTAAAATTACCAGCAGTTTTGGCTCCTTTTAAGGCAGCGATTTTACCATTGGTGAAAAAAGATGGTTTGCCCGAAGTTGCGCGTAAAATTATGGAGGATTTAAAGTGGGACTACAACGTATATTATGACGAAAAAGATGCTGTTGGTAAGCGTTATAGGCGTCAAGATGCCGCTGGAACACCATTTTGCATTACAGTAGATCATGACACTTTGGTAGATCACTGTGTTACGATAAGACATAGAGATACAATGGATCAAAAAAGAGTTGCAATTGTGGACTTAAAAGAAATAATACAAGCTGAAGTGGCCGTAAAGACTTGGTTGCAAAAAATGTAATTCAATTCTTTGAAGGTTGTTTTGCGTTCACAATAACTTCTAAACGAAATATTCAGTCAGAATTTTAGACATAAAAAAAGGTAGTAATTTTTAAATTACTACCTTTTTTATTATTTGCTTTTAACAGTTTTTAGTGTGTTAAAAGATAAATTATTATCCTAAAGTAACTCTTTTAAAAGCACTTACAGAAACATCTCCATATGTTTTAACATACTGTGCAACGTTTTTCTTTTCATCCTTAATAAAAGATTGATCTAAAAGACATTGTTCCATATCCAAAGTCGTATTGTCAGAAATGAATCTTTCCATTTTTCCTGGTAAAATTCTATCCCAGATTTTTTCTGGTTTTCCTTCAGCAGCTAATTCAGCTTTAGCAGCTTCTTCAGCTTTTGCTAAAATCTCATCAGATAATTGCGACATAGAGATATATTGAGGTACATTTTTCAATGTTTTACCCAATCTTCCTAATTCAATATTATCTTTTTCAATCACTGCTATTCTAGCTTCAGTTTCTGCAGCTACAAAAGCAGGGTCAAAATCTTTGTAAGACAACGTAGTTGCTCCCATAGATGCTACCTGCATTGCTAAATCTTTTGCTAAGTTTTCAGCATTATCTACAACAGCAGATAAACCAACTAAAGCAGCAATTTTACCAATATGAGTATACGCACCAACATAAGCAGCTTCGATTTTTTCAAAGGCAGTGATTTCTAACTTTTCTCCAATAACACCAGTTTGTTCAACTAATTTATCGGCAACTGTCATTCCACCAAAGTCAGCAGCTAAGAAAGATTCTTTACTGTCATAATCTAAAGCGATATCTGCGAATTGACCACCTAAGGCTACAAAAGAATCATTTTTCCCAACAAAATCAGTTTCACAAGCCAAAACGATTGCTACACCTGAAGTTTTAGCATCATTAATTCTTGTTACAGCAACACCTTCGGTAGATTCTCTATCCGCTCTTTTAGCAGCAATTTTTTGACCTTTTTTACGCAAAATATCAATTGCTTTATCAAAATCACCACCAGCTTCAACTAATGCCTTTTTACAGTCCATCATTCCAGCTCCAGTAGCTTCTCTTAATTTTTTAACATCAGCAGCACTTACTTTTACTGTTTCCATGTTATTTTATATTTTAAAAGTTATAATTATTTTGTTTCTTTAGCAGGAGTTTCAGTAACTTCAGCTTTTGATTCTTCAACTTTAGGAGATGCTTTTTCCGCTTTAGGAGCTGCAACTTCTTTCGCTACTTTTACTTTTTCTTTGTCTGCTTTTCTATCTGATAAACCTTCTGCAACTGCATCGGTAACAAAAGATAATACTTTGTCTATAGACTTAGAAGCATCATCATTTGCAGGAATTACAAAATCAACTAATCTTGGATCAGAGTTTGTATCTACCATTGCAAAAATTGGAATGTTTAATTTTTGAGCTTCTGCCACAGCAATGTGCTCTTTCTTGATGTCAACTATAAATAATGCACCAGGTAAACGAGTCATGTCAGAAATTGAACCTAAATTCTTTTCTAACTTTTCTCTCTGACGATTAATTTGTAATTTCTCTCTTTTAGATAAAGCATCAAAAGAACCATCTTGCTTCATTCTATCAATATGAGCCATTTTTTTAACAGCTTTTCTAATAGTTACAAAGTTCGTTAACATACCACCTGGCCATCTTTCTGTGATGTAAGGCATGTTTACTGCTTTTGCTTTTTCTGCAACAATATCTTTTGCTTGTTTTTTAGTAGCAACAAATAAAATTTTACGTCCAGAGTTTGCAATCTTTTTTAAAGCTTCTGAAGTTTCTTCTATTTTAGCCGCAGTTTTATACAAATCAATGATGTGTACACCATTTCTTTCTGTATAAATATAAGGAGCCATGTTTGGATTCCACTTTCTAGTAAGGTGTCCAAAATGCACACCATTATCTAATAATTCTTGTATGTTTACGTTTGCCATTTTTTAAATGTGTTTACTTTCTGTTTTGAAATCAATATATAAGTAGTCTTTTAGGAGTCTTATATATTTAGATACTAAACTGTTTAATATTAATTGTATGTAATAATAACAGTTCTCGATATAATAATTTACCCACCTTTCGACGAAGCTTAAGGTGATCGTAAAAACTATTAACGTTTCGAGAATTGGAATTTTTTACGTGCTTTTTTCTGACCGAATTTCTTACGTTCAACCATTCTTGGATCACGTGTTAATAAACCTTCTGGTTTCAAAATAATTCTGTGATCTGCATCAATAGAAACTAATGCTCGTGTAATTGCTAAACGAATTGCTTCTGCTTGTCCTGTAACTCCACCACCGTAAACATTAACTTTGATATCATAAGATTCTAAGTTTTCTGTTAACATTAAAGGTTGTTGTACTTTATACTGCAGAGTACCTGTTGTAAAGTAATCCTTATAGTCTTTTTTATTTACAGTAATGTTCCCTTTACCGTCTGTAAGATAAATACGAGCAACAGCCGTTTTTCTTCTACCTATTTTGTGAACTGTATCCATTATTTAAGATCGTTAAGATTAATAGCTTTAGGTGCTTGACCCGCGTGTTTGTGCTCAGTTCCTGCATATACATATAAGTTTCTGTATAGTGCTGCTCCCAAAATGTTTTTTGGTAACATTCCTTTAACTGCTTTCTCGATCAATCTTGTAGGATCTTTCTCGAACATTTCTGTTGCAGTTAACGATCTTTGTCCTCCTGGATACCCTGTGTGACGAATGTAAGATTTGTCTCTCCATTTGTTACCAGTTAAAACAATTTTTTCTGCGTTGATAATAACCACGTTGTCTCCACAATCTACGTGAGGAGTAAAGTTTGGTTTATATTTACCTCTAATTAGCTTTGCTACTTTAGAAGCTAGACGACCCAACGTTTGCCCGTCCGCATCAACTAAAACCCACTCCTTGTTTACGGTAGCGCTGTTTGCTGATACTGTTTTGTAACTTAATGTGTTCATAATTACACTATTAGTTTTTGTTTAATTAATAATTTCATTTTCCTTAAAAAAGGAGTGCAAATATAGTACTATTTATTTGTTTGGCAAATAGGTGTTTAGTTTTTTTATTGAACGTTTTTATTAGGAATAATTAACATATTCTTAAGAAAATAGAAAGCTATTTTTGATGCGCAAATAAATAGGTTATTCTCAATGATAAAATCAGTTAAAAATCAATGAAATTTTTTACTTCAATACTAGTATTTATTATTTTTTGTGGGGTTAATGCAACTGCACAAGAAATTAGGTTGAATAAAATTCAGAAGAGAATTTACACTACTAAAAAATTGGTAAAAACACCAATTATTGATGGAGGTATTTCCGAAGAAGCTTGGGATATTGTGGAGTGGTCTTCAGATTTTATAGAAAAAACTCCAGATGAAGGAACTGAACCAACACATCAAACTCAATTTAAAGTTATGCATGATGCAAAGTATTTATACATTGCTATTCGAGCTTTTGATGACAATCCAGAATTAATTCAACAACGATTATCGAGAAGAGATGGTTTTGCAGGAGATAGGGTAAATGTTATTATCGATAGTTATCATGATAAAAGAACTGCTTTTGTATTTACCACCACTGCTGCAGGGGTAAAAGGTGAGGAAATAGCTACGGGTAACGGAAGTAATTGGGACGATAGTTGGAACCCAATTTGGTATACAGATGCAAAAGTCGATGAGAGAGGGTGGACTGCAGAAATGAAAATTCCTTTTAGTCAATTGCGCTTTGGGAAAATGAAAGAGCAGATTTGGGGGTTCAATGTAAATCGAACTATTTTTAGGAAAAACGAAAGGTCTCTATGGCAAAGAATTCCAAATGATCAGGCAGGTTTTATTAGTGAAGCAGGTGAGTTACATGGTTTAATTGATTTAGTTCCTCAAAAGCAATTGGAAATTCAGCCTTTTACAGTTGTACAATATGATTCTTACCCTGCAGAAATAGGAAACCCTTATAGAGACGGAAGCGATTTCAAAATAAATGGCGGTTTAGACGCTAAAATTGGAATTACAAACGATTTGACTTTAGATTTAACTATCAATCCAGACTTTGGCCAAGTAGAAGCAGACCCTGGAGCTATTGCTTTAGATGGCTTTCAGATTTTTTTTAATGAACAAAGACCTTTTTTTGTAGAGAATAAAAACATCTTTGATTTTGAGTTCGCAAACGGGCAAGACAATCTTTTTTACAGCAGAAGAATTGGTCGAAATCCGCACAGAAACTCCAATTTAGCAATTGGAGAATATGCTAAAGAACCAATTAATTCGGCGATTTTAGGCGCTGCAAAATTTTCAGGAAAAACCCAAAATGGATGGTCTATAGGTGTTCTAGAGAGTGTTACTGCAAATGAATATGCAGAGATTAGAGGAGTAAATGGGACTAAAAGAGAGGAGATTGTAGAGCCTTTAACGAATTTTTTTGTAGCGAGAGCTCAGAAGGATTTTAATGAAAGAAACTCTTTTATTGGAGGAATTTTTACAGCAACAAACAGAAATTTAGATGGTAATTTTTCAGAATTGCATAAAGCGGCTTATTCTGGAGGTATTGATTTTAGGCATACATGGCGAAATAGAGGCTACTACATTGAAGGAAATGCAATAATGAGTCATGTTTTAGGAAGTGAAGAAGCGATAGAAAAGACCCAGCTTTCTATGGCTAGATTGTTTCAGAGAGTAGATGCTACTCATGTAGAATTAGATCCTACTCGAACTTCTTTAACGGGCTCGGGAGGTAGAATTGAAGTAGGAAAACAAGGTGGTGGAAATTGGCGATATAATATGGGTGTTGTTTGGCGTTCTCCAGAATTAGAATTAAATGATGTTGGTTTTTTGCGCCAAACAGATGAAATAATTCAATTTTCAGAAATTCAATATTTATGGCAAATTCCTACAAAAACATACAGAGATATTAACTTTCAATTAGAACAATATGCAACATTTGATTTTCAAGGAAATCAAAATAATATGCAATATAAAGCGGAAGTAAATGTTAACTGGATTAATAATTGGTCAACTGAATTAGGTCTTGGACATAAACCTTTGAGTTATGAAAATGCATATTTAAGAGGTGGTCCCCGCTGGCGTTATGCTGATAAGAATTTTCTGTATTTTTTCTTTGGATCAGATAAAAGTAAAAAGATGAGTTTTACTGCGGGTTATATAGATCGCAAAACAGAAGAAACTGTAAATGATTTAAAAAAATATATTTTTAAATTAGACTATCAACCTTTTGATGCTTTAAGCATTTCCTTAAACACGGAGTTTGAAAAAATTATTGATAAAACTCAGTATATAACAACAACAGATTTTGGGAATCAAAAAAGATATATTTTGGGCGAAATTGATAATCAAAGTTTATCAACAACTTTACGTTTAAATTATAGTATTAACCCAAATATGTCTATTCAGTTTTATGGTCAACCTTATATTTCCAGAGGAAGATATTCTAATTTTAATTTTGTAAATCAATCCACTGCTGCGCGTCTAGAAGATAGAATTTCTATGTATAGCCAAACTCAAATTTCATTCATGAACGATGTCTATAATATTGATGAAAGCTTAGACGGAAATACAGATTATACTTTTAATAAACCTGATTTTTCTTTTGTGCAATTTCGCACAAACTTAGTGGCTAGATGGGAATATATACCTGGTTCTGAATTGTTTTTTGTTTGGGCAAGAGGTGGGGTAACTTTTGATGATCCCAGAAATTCTTTAACAAGAAGTTTACGAGATCAAATTACAAATAATAAATTGCAAGATACCTTTTTAATAAAGGCAACGTATAGATTTGTAAGATAAAAATCAGTTGATTAATTATATCAATCGATTAACTTTAAAGATGATGCAACAAATTTGTTATTCTCTATTTGTCCAGTTATTTCTCCTCTTCTAATAACTTCACAAAAGCCAGTTTTTTCATCGTGAGCGTCACCGAAATCATCAATTTCAAAACCTTCCACAAAGTATGCTTTGTTATCTATTCTGATTGCTAAATCACATCCGTTTTTACTATCTAGGTCAAACTGACATTGTCCACAAGAAATCTCTGCTACCTGTTTTATTTCTTTTTTGTTTGAACAAGAAGCTAAAATCAATAAACTTAAAACGATTAATTTTTTCATAATTTCTAATTTTAAATAGTTTTTTATCAATTCATTTATCAATTGCTTTCGAAAATATTTTGACTTCACGAAAGCTCAATTTGATGGTTTTTTAACGTTCTTAAAACTTAAAATATTGTAAGGCTAAAAGTTGCCAATTTTAACTGTCAATTAAATCTTATTTTCCTCCCCAAGAATCTCGTAAGCCAACAATTTTGTTAAATACTAGGTTTTCTGCAGTAGAATCATCATCTACATTAAAATAACCTAAACGTTGAAACTGAAAACGTTCTCCAATTGTAGCAGTTTGTAAACTTGGTTCTATAAAAGCAGTAATTACTTCTAAAGAATTCGGATTTACAAACTCCATATAGTCCTTGTCTTTATGAGAGTCTGGCGCTTCATCTAAAAATAATCTATCATATGCTCTCACTTCAGCTTTTACAGCATGTTTTACAGAAACCCAGTGTAAAGTACCTTTTACTTTACGTTTGCTTTCTTCAGTATCCATTCCAGATTTTGTTAACGGATCATACGTACAGTGTATCACTGTAATTTCTCCATTTTCATCTTTTTCGCAACTGGTAGCTGTAATAAAGTAGGCGTTTTTTAAACGAACTTCTTTACCTAATTTTAATCGAAAGAATTTTTTATTTGCTTCTTCTCTGAAATCTTCACGTTCTATATAAATTTCTCTAGAAAAAGGAACTTCTCTACTTCCAAAACCTTCTTCGTAATCATTATAATTAGCATCTAACATTTCCTCTTTACCTTCAGGATAGTTATCAATAATTACTTTTACAGGATCTAAAACGGCCATCACCCTTTTGGCAGTCTTATTTAAGTCTTCACGAATCTTAAATTCTAAAAGCGCCACATCAATTACATTTTCACGTTTAGAGACTCCAACAGTTTCTATAAAACTTTTTATTGAATTTGGCGTGTAACCACGTCTTCTTAAGCCAGATATTGTTGGCATTCTAGGATCATCCCAACCGGTAACATTTCCATTTTCAACTAAAGTTAACAATTTACGTTTACTCATAATTGTGTAACTCAAATTCAAACGAGAAAATTCACGTTGTTTTGGTGGATTAGGATATTCAGATTTGCTAAAGTTATAGACATTATCTCTGAACCAATTGTACAACTCTCTATGAGGCTTAAATTCTAAAGAACACAAAGAATGTGAAATTTGTTCAATATAATCGCTTTCGCCATGCGTCCAATCATACATTGGGTAAATGCACCAATCACTGCCAGTTCTGTGGTGAGATTTAAACATAATTCTGTACATCATCGGATCCCGCATCAACATATTCGGGCTTTCCATATCAATCTTTGCCCGCAAAGTATGTTCGCCTTCCTTAAATTTTCCGTCTTTCATTCCTTGAAATAGTTCCAAGTTTTCTTCCACAGACCTATTTCTAAAAGGACTATTTGTTCCAACAGAAGTTGGCGTGCCTTTCTGCACTCTCATTTCTTCTGAAGATTGAGAATCTACAAAAGCTTTTCCGTCTTTAATCAATAAAATTGCCCAATCGTACAACTGTTGAAAATAATCTGAGGAATAACATTCATTTGCCCAAGAATATCCCAACCAAGAAATATCTTTCTTAATTGCATCTACATATTCTTGTTCTTCTTTTGCTGGGTTTGTATCATCAAAACGCAAGTTTACAGGTGCACTGTATTTTTCACCCAAACCAAAACTAATTCCAATTGCCTTCGTGTGACCAATATGCAAGTATCCATTAGGTTCTGGGGGGAAACGAAAACGTAAATTTTCTTTTAACATTCCACTTGTTAAATCTTCTTCAATAATTTGCTCTAAAAAATTGAGCGATTTTTTCTCTTCAGACATAAATTTATAGGAAAAAATTAGGTTACAAAATTACATAAAATACTTTATAGCAATTGAGTCTTTGTAACAAATTCGTAAATTGATCATCTAATAAGTAAATACAATAAATTATGAGCGATCAAATAAGGAACTATACATGCCCAAAATGCGAGAGTAAAACATATAAAATTGGGGAATTACGAGCAACTGGAGGAACACTCTCAAAAATTTTTGATATTCAAAATCAGAAATATACTAGTGTAACTTGCGAAAGATGCACGTATACGGAATTTTACAAAACCAAAACGAGCGCAATTAGCAATGTTTTCGACTTTTTTACGAGTTAATTTTTGGGTGTTACTTTATTCTGAAAGCATTCAGAATTAAAGTCGTGCTTTCCATTATATCTTTTTTTCATTCTTCAAAAAAGGATGTCATTTTAATCACTAACACGAGCCTTGTTCTACGTTAAAATTTTCTAAAAAGCCAATTTAGTATTTGTTTTTTGTCGTAATTTGGCAGTATGAATAAAGACGGTGAAAAAAAACCAGATTTGGTTGTTTTTAATGAAGAAACACAAAAATACGATGCTGCTTTAAAACCTTACGGAACATCCGCAAGTTCGCCGGTAATCAAACCTACGAATACGGCTACTTGGACAGCAGATGGTGTAAGGCGCGTAAACAAAATACTTAAAGGAAAATTTGATGAAGTCAAAAAAGAGTATGAATTATTGATGGAAAAATTTCAATATAATGACATGCTTTATAATGCTAAATTTGGCTTTGAACCTATTATAGGTGAAACGTATCATCTCTACAATAATAAAAAAGAGGAATTGTTTTTATCCATTATTGAACCTAATCAATGGGACCTTGAGTTCAAAGGATCTTTTAGATTAAATTCTGATAAAATGTGGGAAAAAGTTGAGGTGATTTCAAAGAATGAAGAATAAATGGGAATTATACAAGTAAATAATATTAAACTCTATGCATTTCACGGATGTTTAGAAGAAGAATCAAAAATTGGGTCTGATTATAGGGTAGATGTTGAGGTAAAAGTTGATTTAAAGAAATCTGCAAAAACAGATGAACTTTCAGATACCGTAGATTATGTGCATTTGAATCATATTGTAAAAGAAGAAATGGCAATTCGTTCTAAGTTATTAGAAGAAGTTGCGCAACGTATTTTAGATCGTTCCTTTAAAGAGTTGAGAATGATACGAAGAGCAAAAATTTCTGTAGCTAAACTAAATCCACCAATTGGAGGAAATGTGGAGGAAGTAGTTATTATTCTCACAAAAAAAAGATAAGTCTTTGTATTATGAATCTAAATCAAGTTACTGCTCCTTCATTAGATGTAACCAAAGCTATCCCTTTTTATCAAAAGTTAGGGCTAGAACTTGTCGTTGAGGCTTTACCGCATTATGCAAGGTTTAGTTGTCCAGACGGTAACTCAACTTTTTCTATTCATAAAGTAGAAGAATTACAAAAAGGAGAAGGGATTCATGTTTATTTTGAATGCGAAGACCTAGATAAAAAAGTAGCTGATTTAATTGAAAAAGGAATTCAGTTTGACGAAAAACCAAATGATAAGTTTTGGCTATGGCGTGAGGCTAGATTAAAAGATACAGATGGTAATCAATTAATTTTATTTTATGGTGGAGAAAACAGAATAAATCCACCTTGGAAAATCAAAACATAAAAAATACTTGTAGTACTAGTAAATTTGATTAAATTTGCACACTCTAAGATAAAAAGGTGTCTTGGCCGAGTGGCTAGGCAATGGTTTGCAAAACCATGTACAGCGGTTCGAATCCGCTAGACACCTCAAAAACGCTTCAAGAAATTGAGGCGTTTTTTTTCATTAAAACTATACTATTTATCATTTTTTTTCTTTTAAAAAAATTCGTACAATTTACGTATGTGATTCCTAAAATATTTGGATTTTTCTTAACACAAAAATATCTTTTTTTATGAATCTTTGTAAACATCAAAATCAAATTAAATTTGATGAGATTATAAATCATTAAATGATTATTTTTATACATAATTTAATGGTTTTAATTTTTTACAATGAAGATATATCCTATAGAAACTGGTAATTTTAAATTAGATGGAGGAGCAATGTTTGGCGTTGTGCCAAAATCAATTTGGCAAAAAACGAATCCGGCAGATTCAAATAACTTAATAGACATGAGTATGCGTTGTTTGCTTGTGGAAGATGGAAATCGTTTAACTCTGGTGGATACAGGTTTAGGGGCAAAACAATCAGAAAAATTTTATAGCTATTATTTTTTATTTGGAGATTTTTCTTTGGATGCTTCATTGGCAAAATATGGTTTTCACAGAGATGATATTACGGATGTTTTTTTAACACATTTACACTTTGATCATTGTGGAGGTGTTATCCAAAGAGATAAAAACCAGCTGTTAATTCCTGCGTTTAAAAACGCAAAAGTTTGGTCTAATAAAAATCATTGGAAATGGGCAACAGAACCAAATCCAAGAGAGAAAGCTTCCTTTTTAAAAGAGAATATAAACCCCATTAAAGAAAGTGGACAATTAAATTTTATTGATTTAAATGCAAAAGAGCAAGTAAGTTTTGATGTTTTGTTTATGGATGGGCACACAGAAAAACAAATGCTTCCAAAAATAGAATATCAAGATAAAACGTTGGTTTTTATGGCAGATTTGTTACCAACCGTTGGGCATATTCCCTTGCCGTATGTAATGGGGTATGATACGAGGCCTTTGCTTACAATCAAGGAAAAAGCTGCTTTTTTAAAGGAAGCGGCAGACAATAATTATTACCTTTTTTTAGAACACGATGCACATAATGAAATCTGTACAGTAAAACATACAGAAAAAGGGGTTCGATTAAATACTACACATACATTTAAAGAAATTTTTAATGAATAGAAAAAGAGAAATAAAGCGTTTAAAATCAATCCTTTTTAGTGCAATAATTGCACTTGTATTTGTGAGTTGTAAATCAACTCAATCGGTTATTAAATTGCCGAATTTTGATGCCGTAATAACCATACCTGCTAAAAAAGGAATTTTATCTGATGAAGAAATGAAAACTTGGTCTCATGCAGATATCTTAAAAGATTCCATTGCAGGTATGAGTTTGGAAAAAGCATATCAATTTTTAGAAGGTAAAAAAGGAAAACAAGTTATTGTAGCTATTGCTGATTCTGGAGTAGATATTGAGCATGAAGATTTAAAAGAAGTACTTTGGATTAATGTTGATGAAATAGCAAACAACAATAAAGATGATGACAATAATGGTTATGTTGATGATGTTTTTGGATGGAACTTCTTAGGAAATAAAGAAGGAAAGATTGTAAATACAGATCAATTAGAAATTACTAGAATTGTTAAAAAAGGAAAAGAGAAATTTGGAGATAAAAAAGCTATAGAAATTGCTGAAAATGATCAAGAAGAATATCAGCAGTATTTAAAATTAGAAAATGAATTTCGCGTAACAATTTCTGAAAAGAAGTATGAAATTCTAGAAATGAATCAAACTTTAGAAAATTTGAAACAAGTTCAAGAGAACTTTGATGCTGTTAAGAAATTTTCTAAAAAAGAGATTTTAACAGAAACCATTTTGGATAGTCTAGAGCCAACAAGCTTAACGCTTATTATGCAAGTTAAAAATGTGGTTAATATTCTAAAACAAGGAATGACTGAGTTTGATTTAAAAGACTATACTAAGCAAGTAGTTGCTTATAGAAATGAATTAGAAAAAGCGATAAAAGGGTATGATTTAGAAATGAATTTTCGCCAATCTTTAGGAGATGATTTGTACAATATAAATGATAAATTTTATGGGAATAACAATGTAATTGGTTCTAAAGATTTAGAAAAACACGGAACACATGTTGCAGGTATTGTTGCGGCTTCAAGAGATAATAATTTGGGAGCAATTGGTGTTGCAAATAATGTAAAAATTATGACCGTTAGAGTTGTTCCTGATGGAGATGAGCACGATAAAGATGTTGCTTTAGGAATTAAATATGCAGTAGATAATGGAGCAAAAATTATCAACACAAGTTTTGGAAAACGTTTTTCACCAAACAAAGAATGGGTCTATGATGCTTTAAAATATGCAGCAAGTAAAGATGTTTTAATTGTAAATGCTGCCGGTAATGATGGTAAAAACATGGATGTAAGAAAATCATATCCAACAGATTCTAAAGATTTAGTTACCGAATTTACAGATAATGTAATTACAATTGGAGCGAGTAGTTTGTATTTTAATGAAAATTTACCTGCCAGTTTTTCTAATTACGGTCAAACAAATGTAGATATTTTTGCGCCTGGAGTAGATGTATATTCTACAATTCCAAAAGACGAATACGAACCCTTAAGTGGAACATCAATGGCGGCACCTTCAACTTCAGGAGTAGCGGCATTAATTCGTTCTTACTACCCTGGTTTGTCAGCAAAAAATGTAAAATATATTTTGATGAACTCTGGTGTGAAAATAACTTTTGATGTTATAAAACCAGGTTCACAAACGGAGGAAAATCAAAAAGGAGAATTAATTTCTTTCTCAGAATTATCAGTGTCTGGTAGAATTATAAATGCATACAATGCCTTGCTATTAGCAGATTTTTTATCGAGGAAAAAATAACGTTTCAAAACGTCAATGAATCTTACTACTTTATATATTTTTATAACAAATTAAATCCAATTTAAAATGAAAAAAATACACTCTCTATTACTATTAGCTGTAATAATAATTTCTTGCGCTCAAATAAAAGAAGTTCATACTTCATCAGAAAAAAATATAAAAGCTGACATAAATTTTGGCAATCCTTATTGGCAACAACATGTAGATTACACTATGGATATTGATGTAGATGTGAACAACTATCAGTACAAAGGAAAACAAAAGTTAGTGTATACAAATAACTCCCCAGATGAATTAAATAAAGTGTTTTATCATTTGTATTTTAATGCCTTTCAACCAGGTTCTCAAATGGATGTTCGTTCTTTAAATATTAAAGATCCAGACAGAAGAGTAAAAGATAGAATTAGCAAATTAATGCCAAATGAAATTGGTTATATTAAAGTAAGTACCTTAAAACAGGATGGAGCAGCAGTTAATTTTAATACGGTAGGAACCATTTTAGAAGTTACTTTAAATACCCCAATTAAATCTGGAGAAAGTGTGACTTTTGATATGGTTTTTGATGCTCAAGTTCCTATACAAGTCCGAAGATCAGGAAGAAATAGTAAGGAAAATGTTGCGCTTTCTATGGCTCAATGGTATCCTAAAATGGCAGAATATGATTTTGAAGGATGGCATACACCACCCTATATTGCGAGAGAATTTCATGGAGTTTGGGGAAATTTTGATGTAACACTTCATATTGATAAAAATTACGTTGTTGGTGGAACCGGATATATGCAAAATCCGCAAGAAGTTGGTCATGGTTATGAAGATGCAAGCAAAGAATTAAAGTTGCCAAAGGGCGATAAGTTAACCTGGCATTTTAAAGCGCCAAGAGTTCATGATTTTATGTGGGCTGCAGATCCAGCATATATTCACGATGTTTTAAAAATGGAAAACGGAATCGATTTACATTTTTACTATAAGAAAACTTTGGAAGAAAAGTATTTAAAAAATTGGAAAGATTTACAGCCAAAAACTGCAGAATTGATGACCTATTTTTCTGAACATGTTGGTGAATATCCTTATAAACAATATTCTGTAATTCAAGGTGGAGATGGAGGAATGGAATATGCCATGTCTACATTAATTACTGGACAGCGTAAATTTGGAAGTCTTTTTGGAGTTACAGCGCATGAAATGGCACATACTTGGTTTCAGTTTTTACTAGCAACCAATGAAAGTTTGCACCCTTGGATGGATGAAGGTTTTACATCTTATATCTCTAACAAAGCTGAAAATGAAATTTTAAAAGAGAATAAAGAAAATCCACATGCTGGTTCTTATAGAGGTTATAGGGCAATTGTTTCTAGAGGTTTTGAAGAGTCTTTGTCCACTCACGCAGATAGATATGATACAAATTGGGGGTATGGAACCGCAAGTTATTCAAAAGGAAATATATTTTTAGCGCAATTAGAATATATTATTGGTGCAGAAAATACAGCAAAAGGAATCAAAAAATACTTTACTGATTTTAGTTTTAAACATCCAACGCCAAACGACGTAAAACGTTCTATGGAAAAAGTTTCTGGTATTCATTTAGACTGGTATTTAAACGAATGGACTCAGACTTTACATACAATAGATTATGGTATAAAATCTGTTGAAGGCAATGAAATTACTTTAGAAAGAATAGGTCAAATGCCAATGCCAATTGATGTAGAAGTTACTTATACAGATGGTACAAAACAAAACTATAACATTCCCTTAAGAATGATGAGAGGAGCAAAACCAACATCTGCAACTGTTATTGAAGATTGGGGTTGGGCATATCCAACGTATACTTTTGAGGTTTCTAAAAAAGTGAAATCGGTTACGATTGATAAAAGTGGTTTGATGGCAGATATGAATTTAGAAAATAATAGGTTTACAATAGAATAAAAAGATAAAAAAATTAGTGATTTAAGTGAGGTAAAAGCCTCACTTTTTTTATACTTATTAATCTTAGTCTATAATTATCTTTTTATTTTTTCTCCCATTTGTAGTAATTAATTCTACTAAATAAACTGCTGATTTCAAATTAGGAATTTTTATGTTGTTCTGAGGCATGCCATTAAATTTTGTATCAAAAACCTGTTTTCCTAATATATCAAATATTTTAATTTTTGCTATTTCATTTTTTAAGCCTTTAACAACCAGCGTTTTATTGTCAGACTTGTAAATAGTAATTTTTTCTAAAGCTTCTAAATTTGGAGTAGAGAGTGATTGGGAAGTAGTATGTAAATAAAATCTTCCTATACCATTTATATTTTCGGTCAAAGTTATTTTATATTCGGAATTATCTTCATCTAACCTTATAAAAGAATTTAGCAGCCTATCTTCCAAATAAATTTTTATAGCGTCTGGAAAATCTACAGCATTCAAAGAAAATACAAATGCATTATTTGCTTGTCCTTTTAAACTTATGGGTACAACTAAACTCTCTATTTCTGATACAGGTAAAGATTGAATTGTAAAATTCTTACTTTCAGAATTTTCTAATAAATGAGTATTAACGTCAAAGTTAGCACCTTCAAAGTTTTCTATGTCTTCTGCAGAATCAAATCCTTTTGTTGCTGTTGTAGAATATATAATATCTGTATTTATTTTCACTTCTCCTTGAACCGTAAATAATTTTATAAATGGAATTTCAGAAGAATTTTTATTAAAAGTATGTGAGCCAGTAGATGGTTTTATGTTTCTTTTATTAGAATCAAAACTTAAAGCTGTTGCTGTATTCGATTTTATAAAGAAACCTTGAGCAGGTGTTATAAATTGTTCTGTAGATGTTACTAAATTAGTTATTGGTGTATATTTTTCTTGAGATTTATCCCAAATATAAGCAGCTGGTATAGCTATATTTGTAGAATTATCTTCTAAAAAATTATTATCACCATTTTTATTAAGAGGATAGTAGGTTGTGTAAGAATTTCCTACTGCATTCCATTGATTAGCGATAACAGTTTTATTTATACTGGTAGTTGTTAAATCTCCTGAAAAACTTACATTACCATCAAAATTTCTAGAAAGAGAAAAACCAGTACCAATATCAAAAGTGAATGATGAATTTGTATTGGTGTCAAAATATTCCCATTTGGGATTAATAACATTAGAATCATTGTAATACGCAATAGCATATCTATTTGGAGTAACAGAAGTGTTTACTCGAATCTCGTTGCTCAAATTTTGGGCAAACTCTAATATCTTTTGATTGTTTACCGGAGTCGTTAATAGACTCCATTTATTAGCTAACAAGCCTCCTCTATTGTAAGTAACATTGCCATTTGACGTACCTTTGACAAATAAAACACCACTGGTGTTTATATCAGCATTTATAGTTAAGTTTCCTAAGTTTGTTAAATCATTATTTACAGTTAAAGCACCGTCTTTTTTAATAATTAAAGATGCATTGGCTCTTAATTCCAAATTTTGAATTACAGATTCTAAAGTTTCTAAAATAGGTGAATTAGATAAATTTGTAATAATTACATTATTTGTAGATGAGGGCAATATACCTCCATCCCAATTTGCAGAATTAAACCAGTTTGTGTTTACGGAACCATTCCAATAAATACCCGATAATGTTGCCCCTTGCAAAAACCCTTGAGATAAAGTATTTGTTCCATTATTTAAGATATCTGTACTAACCTCACCCAAAGCATAAACCATAGAATTATTACTTTGCGATGTAAATTGACCAGCACCGCCAATTACTTGATTTTGTAAACTTTGAGAAATTGTTTGTAAACTGGTTAAAAACAATAATAAAAAGATAAAATTTCTTACCATTTAATTACTTGTTTTTGATCATTTTTTCTAATTTATCTACAATAGCTTTTAATGCTTTTACTTCATTTTTAAGATTTTCAATATCATCTTTGCTATCTTTTTTTATCTCATTCGAAACTTTACTTGCTATTTTAGCAGAAGCCCCACCTGTAAGTCTATCAGCTGTTTTTGCGTGTAAAGCATAAGGTACACTTACTAATTGAGTAGTCCCGAAATCTTGATAACTAGTGGCTCCTGCAACATCTGCTTCTACTTTTAAAAAGTAAATAGCATCGGACCATTCAATAGTGCTAAAAGTACCACTTACAACAGCTCCATTTCCAATTTTAAAGCCTGCTAAACCCTTGCTATTTGTGGTTGCACTATGGGTTTCTTGGTATACACTTGTGCCAGAACTGGTGTCTTTTAAAATACTAATTCTAAAAGATACAGTTGTATTTAATAAGGGTTCATTATTAACATTTAAAATAGCAGTTTGATAATTAAAGAACAACGGTGTTTTATCTGTACTTGAATTATTCGCTCTAGTTTCTAAAGCAGTGACTCTTGCATCTAAACCATCTATTGTAGAAGAAGACCAAGCATCTCCTTTCCATGTATATAATACTTTATCTTCAGTGTCATAAACTAGCATTCCAATGTCATCTGCAATTAGGCTTTCTCCAAGTGTTGTCCTTTGTGCATTGGTAACTCTGTTTACCAGAAAACCTTTATCAGTATCTGCTAAATCTAAACTGGCTTTTATATTTGGTGTTTTTGTGCCTATACCAACACTAACCCTGTTTGTAACTAAGTCTCCACCCAAAACCATAGTATTTGCAATAGTTGCCTCTGACTCAAAGCCAATTGCAATGGCATTGTTGGCAGTTACTTTAGAAGATGCACCTATGGCAATGGTCTTGTTACCACCAATGATAACTCCATACCCTAAACCTACATTATAACGATTAAAATTATTATAACCTACACCATTAAAATCTGCTCTTGCACCTAATATTAAATTGTAACTTCCTTCTCTGTTCGTGTGCCCTGCTCTGTAACCAAAATAAGTATTCTCTGTTGCCCTATTATCAGTGGTGTTTGTTCTGTTATTGTCCCAGCCAGATCTATAACCTACAAAAGTGTTGCCAGAAGTATGTTCTGTTGATGCTCCTGCTGCTTGCCCAATAAAAGTATTGTATTTCCCTATACCTACATCTGTACCTGTAGAATCTCCTACAAAAGTATTGTAGTAACCCGTAGTTAAATCGATGCCAGCATAATTACCAATAGCTGTATTTCGATATCCAGAGGTTAAACGGTTTAGTGCATAAGAGCCAACTGCTGTATTATCGGAACCAGTTGCTGGATTTGTTGTAGCAGAACTAACAACACCATTACTTGCTGAAACAGAAGAAAAATAAGCACCTCCTGCTTTGTGCCCTATAAAAGTATTGTCATCTCCTATTGTACTATTTAAACCTGCAGACTCACCTAAAAAGGTATTATTATCTCCTTCTGTATTATTAAAACCTGCAGCATTTCCTATAAAAGTATTATCACCTCGCGTTGTATTGAAATATCCTGCTAAAAAACCTATAAAAGTATTATCAAAACCGCTAGTGTTATGGTACCCTGCTTTATAGCCTAAAAATACTGTTTGAGTTTGAGTGCTAGTAGTTATATTTTTACCAGCAGCAAAACCCAATGCGGTATTATATGAACTTGAAGTAGTATTGTAAAGTGTAGAATCGCCAACGGCTATATTATACTCTCCAGAGGTTACATTCTGTAAAGATAAAGAACCTGCATTGTAATTTCCTTTTTGTGCTAAAGTAAGTTGAATTGTAAAAAAGAATACAATAATAAAAGTTAGTTTTTGCATAATTTTTATTTTAAAAAAACTAAATATATTGTATTTTATGCAAAATAGGTGTGTTTATTTTTAATAAAAAGTATGAACATGATAGTGTTTAATATATTTTGCCGAAAATTGTCTAGTATTTTGAAACAAAAGAGCAAATAAAATTTTGTTAAGAATAGGGTCTTAATTAGTAGTTGAAGGTTATTGAATTAATTTATCTATTTTTTCACTTGGGATAAATCCTTTGAGCATTAAAAATACACCACAAACAATTAAAATAATTCCCATAATTTTCTTTACTCTATAAATTACACGTGGAGTCATTTTATTTTTCAGTTTTTTAGCTAAAACTATTTTCCCTAAATCTGTAACAAAATAGCTAATTAGTATCGTACCAAAGTACCAAAAAATTGCAGTTTGATCCATTTTTAAAGCAGGACCAATTACTAAAACGGTTCCTAACCAAAAAGCTAGCACACCAATATTTATAAAGTTTAAAAAGTAGCCTTTTAAAAAGAGTTTTAAATAATTATTTTTAATAGGGACTTCTATAATTTTAGCAGATTCTAGTGCTTCTTTTTTATTTTCTTTGTTGAAGTATGTTATTAACCCATAAATGACTAAAACCAAGCCACCAATAAAAAATAATCGTGGATCGTCCTTTATTTTTTCTAATAAAGGTCTACTTCCGTAATACGCAATTAAAATAAAAGTAAGGTCACCAATAATTACTCCTAGATCAAAGACAATGGCGGCTCTAGCTCCTTTTAAAATACTAGTTTGAATCAGCATAAAAAAAACAGGGCCAATCATGAAAGCCATAAAAAAACCTATTATTAAAGCATTTTTAAAGTCGTAAATATCCATATTTAACAAAAATACGGAATTTTATACATCATCAAAGTCTATGGTAACTTTTGGCGTTGTTGGATACGCTTGGCAGGTTAAAACTAAACCTTCTTCAATTTCACTATCTGTTAAAATTGAGTTTTTAACCATAACCGCTTTTCCCTCTGTAATTTTCCCTAAACAAGAACTACAAACACCACCTTGACAAGAATATGGAGCATCTATGTTTTTGCGCAAACTTGCAGCTAAAATATTATCTGTTTGTTCCATGGTAAACGTAGTTTTCTCGTCATCTAACAAAACAGTAATTTCTGTGGTTCCTTCTTTAACTTCAGAAGCAGCTTCTTCATCAACAGTAGCTGTAAATAATTCAAAATGAATATTTTCTTTAGTAATTTTATTATTCTCTAAAGTTTTTGAAACTTCATGAATCATTTCTTCTGGCCCGCACAGAAAAGCTTGATCAAAAGAAGTTTCTTTGTACATGTTCTTTACAAAATAGTTGGTAACATTTTCATCAATTCTGCCTCTTAATTCATTTTTTACGTTCTCTCTGCTAAAAATATAATGTAAATTAAATCTATCTGAAAAAGATGCTTTAAGCGTATTTAATTCAGAATGAAACATGGTGTCTGCCTCAGATTTATTTCCATAAACTAGAGTAAATGTTGCAGATGCTTCAGTTTCTAAAACTGTTTTAATCATGGATAAAATTGGTGTAATTCCACTACCAGCAGCAAAACCAATATAATTTTTGTTTGCCTCAGGGTTTAGTAAAAAACGTCCTTCTGGTGCAGTAATTTCAATTTCATCACCAACTTTTAGAAGAGAGGTTGCATAGGTAGAAAACTTTCCGTTTTCTACTGCTTTTATTGCGACCCTGATATCTCCGCTTTGTGGAGCAGAACAAATTGAATAAGCTCTTCTAATTGCTGAACCATTAATTTCTTTTTGCAACGTAATATATTGCCCAGATTTAAAGTTGAAATTAGATTTTAGATTCTCAGGTATGTTAAATGAGACAGAAACCGCATTTGCGGTTTCTTGTTGTATTTCTTGTATGTTTACTTTGTAAAATGCTGACATTACATATATTTTATACCAAATTATTTGCTACTAAATATTCGGCAATTTGAACTGTATTTGTAGCTGCACCCTTTCTTAGGTTATCTGCAACAATCCACAAATTTAAGGTATTTTCTTGAGATTCATCCCTTCTAATTCTACCAACAAATACTTCATCTTTATCATGAGCATTTATTGCCATCGGATACACGTTGTTTGCTAAATCATCTTCAACAATAATGCCTGGAGTATCTGTTAATATTTGACGAACTTCAGCTAAATTAAAATCATATTCAAACTGAACATTTACAGCTTCAGAATGCCCACCGGAAGTCGGTATTCTAACAGCAGTTGCCGTTACAGAAAAAGAATCATCACGTAAAATTTTCTTTGGTTCTTTAACCAATTTCATTTCCTCTTTTGTGTATCCGTTTTCTAAGAAAACATCACAATGAGGTATTGCGTTTCTTCCAATTTTATGAGGATACGCCATTTCACCTTCAATACCAGCTTCTTCATTATCTAATTGCTGAACAGCTTTAACACCAGAACCAGAAACAGATTGGTAGGTAGAAATTACTAAACGTTTCATTTTATATTTTAAATGTAAAGGAGATAAAGCAGCTACTAACTGAATTGTAGAACAATTTGGGTTTGCAATAATTTTATCATTCTTCGTTAAAACATCACCATTAATTTCTGGAACAACCAATTTCTTGGTAGGATCCATTCTCCAAGCAGAAGAATTATCTACTACAGTTGTCCCAACTTCAGCAAACTTTGGAGCCCATTCCATAGAAGTATCTCCGCCAGCCGAAAATAGCGCAATATCTGGTTTCATCTTCAAAGCATCGGCTAAAGTTACAATGGTATATTCTTTTCCTTTGTAAGATAATTTTTTTCCAGCCGATCTTTCTGATGCAACAGGAATAAATTCTGTTATCGGCAAGTTACGCTCTTCTAATACTTTTAACATTACTGTGCCAACCATTCCGGTTGCACCAACTACAGCTATTTTCATTGCCCTAAATTTAATTATTTAAATAGAGCTGCAAATATCTTAAAAAAAAGGGTGAAACAAATTACACAAACCCCAATAAATCATAGAAAGTTTAAAAATTTAGCAAATAAAATCCTGATGTTTAAAATTAAACGATTTGATTGAAAATTAATATTTTTGAGGACTATACATACCTTCTTTAAGCCTTTTCTATTCGCAATGTCTCCGGTAAATAAATATTGCTTAGATTGGTTAAAAAGAGTAGTTATATAACCAATACTAGCTCCAGAGTTAAGGATAATAGGTGATAATAAAAAATAACTAGCACGGACTATAGCGTTGTACTTATTAGATTTTTTTGTTTTCAAATAAGTGATTTCATTGGAAGGAATTATCATTGATTCATTTCTTTTTTTTAGAACAAGGGTAGAGTCTGTAATTTTAACAATTCTTCCTTTTGCAATTTTTTTACCATATTAGTTAATTACTCCAACGAATATTTTAGATTTTTTTGGCAGCTCTTAGGATTTAATATTAACACATAAAAATAAGGCTATAGCAACTAATAAATACTTCATAACAATTGTTTTGGTTAAATTCTTTATGGCGAGATATACATTAATTATTAATACACAAAATCCTTTTTTAAAATAGAGAAACACCCATATGTGAGTGTTTCTCTATTATTTAGTTTAAATAAAATGAATTATGCTACCGCACTTAATTTTTGAACTTTTAAACCCTTGTATTTTGTAATTGAAATCTTCATCATAATAGAAACAATTAGCGCAATTATAAATAATCCTGCAAAAATGACCAGAGTTGTATCTAAAGAACCAGTTTGTTCCTTCACCATATCGTAAACTGTAGGTCCAATAACACCTGCTAATGCCCAAGCAGCCAATACCATTCCGTGAATTGCTCCCAGTTGTTTGGTTCCGAATAAGTCACCTAAGAATGCGGGTAATGTTGCAAAACCACCTCCATACATAGTAATTACGGTAAAAAGTACAATTAAGAAAATACTTTCAACTCCAATTTTTGGTAAGAAATAAAATGCTAAAATTTGGAAAGCAAAGAAAATAATAAAAGTATTTGCTCTTCCTAAATAATCTGACAATGAAGACCAAATAATTCTACCTAAACCATTGAAAACCCCAATAAAACCAACAATTGCTGCCGCTTCCATGGGTGAATAATTTAATTTTTCTTGCATCATTGGACTAGCTGCAGAAATAATTGCAATGCCACAGGCAATATTAATAAACATCATAATCCATATGTAATAAAAACGAGTAGACTTTAGCGCTTCATTTGCGGTAATATTAGAAATATCTTCTTCAATTATTTTTCCTTCACCTTCTTTAAAGCCAGCAGGAAGATAACCTTCAGGAGGTCTTTCAATATATCTTGAAGATGTCAATATTAAAATCATGTAGATTACTCCTAAAATGTAAAATGCATTTGAAACTCCAACGATTTCAAATAATTTCGCCATTGCTGGACCAAAAATTAATGCGGCAAAACCAAACCCCATTATTGCCATTCCTGTTGCTAATCCTCTTTTATCTGGAAACCATTTTACTAATGTACTTACTGGTGTTATATATCCTATTCCTAAACCGATTCCACCGATAACTCCATAAAATAAGTAAAATAAGGTTAGAGATTCTATTTCAACTGCTAAACCTGAACCTAAAATACCAATTCCATATAAAATTCCTGCTGTGGTTCCGCTAATTTTCGGACCTACTTTTTCTACCCAGCGACCCAAAAGTGCTGCTGACAACCCTAATAATAAAATGGCAATTTTAAACGCCCATTTAATTACACTTCCTTCAACATCAAATATTTCTTTTACTGGATTTGTCATTACAGAATATGCATACACAGATCCTATGGAAATATGAATACCCACAGCAGATGCTGCAATTAACCATCTATTTTTTAGTTTTGGTGTGTTCATTATTTAATTAATTTTAACTTTATCAAAATAGTTGCTTAAAATAGTGGACGCTTCTTTTAATTCTTTTTGAGTGTTTTCTCTTGCATCTTTCAATTCGTAATCCCAACCTAAAGCTTCCCATTTATGGATGCCTAATTTGTGATAAGGTTGCAATTCTATTTGCTCTATTGTGGTGTAATCTTTAAAATAGTTACCTAATTGATGCAATAATTCAGGAGTATTTGTAATTTCTGGTATTAAGACATACCGCAACCACATTTTTTTGCCAGAAGCTTCTCTGTGTTTAGCAAAATTGAAGGTAGTTTCTTTATTTTTTTTACCGGTGATTTTTTGAAACCCTTCCTCAGTCATGTGTTTAATGTCTAACATTACCAAATCTGCATAATCATCTAATAACTCAATAACAGGGTGATTTAACATTCGACCATTGGTATCAATATTAGTATGAATTCCCTCTTCTTTTAATCTTTTGAAGAAAGAAATAAGATTATGAGCTTGTAATAAAGGTTCTCCTCCAGATACGGTTACGCCACCTTTTTCACCAAAATATGATTTCATTTTTATAGCTCTTTGCACCAAATCTTCAATATGATGTTCTTCTCCTCCATGCGTATCAATTGTATCTGGGTTGTGGCAGTATTGGCATTTTAATTTACATCCTTGTAAAAAAACAACCATTCTAATTCCTGGTCCATCATGAGTTCCAAATGACTCTATAGAATGAACGTTTAATATGTTTTCTGAAGTTTTAATTTTTCTGATATTTAAGTGAATAAAAAAAGGGATTCAAAAAAAATTGATAGTACTTTTCTAAAAAAGTAAGCTCTTTTAAGAGTCAATTGTTTTTTTGAACCCCTTATGAATAAATAAAAAGCACTACATAGATTCGTGGAACGAACGCGAAATAACTTCCATTTGTTGTTCTTTGGTTAATCTTATAAAATTAACAGCGTATCCAGAAACTCTAATCGTTAATTGCGGATGATTTTCTGGGTGCTCCATGGCATCTATTAAAGTTTTTCTATCTAATACATTTACATTAAGGTGTTGTGCGCCGTGTTCGAAGTATCCTGTCAAGGTAGCTGCTAAATTGTCTATTCTCTCTTCTTCAGTAGCTCCTAAAGATTTTGGAACAATAGAGAATGTGTTAGAAATTCCGTCAAGGGAATCTTTATAATCTATTTTAGCAACAGAATTTAAAGAAGCAATTGCGCCATTTGTGTCACGCCCATGCATTGGGTTTGCGCCAGGAGCAAAAGGGATACCTGAAGCTCTACCATCTGGTGTTGCTCCGGTTTTCTTACCATACACTACATTAGATGTAATTGTTAATACAGACATTGTAGGATCTGCGTCTTTATAAACTTTTAATTTTTTTAATTCATTATTGAAGTCTTCAACACTATTGTGAGCAAAAATATCGACTCTATCATCATCATTTCCATATTTAGGAAATTCTCCTTCAATCTTGAAATCTACAGTTAAACCTTCTTCATTTCTAATAGGTTTTACTTTTGCATATTTAATTGCTGATAAAGAATCTGCTACAATTGATAAACCTGCAATACCATAAGCGATATTAATTTGTGGGTTTGTATCAATTAAAGCCATTTGAGCTTTTTCGTAGTAGTATTTATCATGCATATAATGAATAATGTTCATGGCATCATTGTAAACACGAGCTACTTGTTTCATAGCTACTTTAAAGTTAACCATTACTTTATCGAAGTCTAAATATTCATTATCATCAGCTTCAATTCCATCAACCATTTGAGTTCCTGTAATTTCACATTTTCCCCCATTTACAGCTAGTAATAATGTTTTAGCTAAGTTTGTTCTTGCTCCGAAAAATTGAATTTGTTTTCCAATTTCTTGATAAGAAACACAACAAGCAATTCCATAATCATCAGAACCTCTTAAAGTTCTCATTAAATCATCATTTTCAAACTGTATAGATGAAGTATCAATAGCAACTTTTGCACAGAATTTTTTAAAGTTTGATGGTAATAAAGGAGACCATAAAACAGTAATATTCGGTTCTGGTGATGGGCCTAAGTTGTATAAAGTATGTAAGAAACGGAAAGCAGTTTTTGTTACTTTAGAACGTCCATCATTTAATATACCACCAATTGCTTCAGTTACCCAAGTTGGGTCTCCAGCAAAAATTTCATCATAAGCAGCCATTCTTAAGTGACGCACCATTCTTAGTTTCATTACAAATTGGTCTATATATTCTTGTGCCTCCACTTCAGTTATAATACCGTTTTGTAAATCTTGTTCAATAAAAATATCTAAAAAAGTAGAAACATTACCCAATGACATGGCAGCGCCATCTTGCTCTTTTACAGCAGCCAAGTATGCCATATATGTCCATTGAACCGCTTCTTGTGCACTTTCTGCAGGACGATTTAAATCTAAATTGTAATGATTACCCATTACGATCATCTCTTTTAATGCTTTAATTTGTTCAGAAACCTCTTCTCTTAAACGAATTACGGCATCTGTCATTGGCCCTTCAATATTTGCTAAATCATGTTTTTTAACTTCAATTAATTTGTCAATTCCGTATAAAGCAACACGTCTATAATCACCAATAATTCTGCCACGTGCATAATTATCTGGTAACCCTGTTAAAAAACCTAAGGATCTAAATTTTTTGATTTCAGCATTATAGGCAGCAAAAACACCATCATTGTGTGTTTTTACGTATTTAGTGAATAATGTATTAATATTTTCACTTGGTTTTAAACCTTGTTCTTTTAGTGCTTTTTGAACTACTTTATAACCCCCAAAAGGTTTCATAGCTCTTTTTAAAAGAGTATCAGTTTGTAAACCAACAATCACTTCATTTTCTTTGTCTATATAACCTGCTTCAAAATTTGAGATTCTAGAAATAGTTTCTGTATCAACAGAGTGAACTCCACCTTTTTTTCTTTCTATTTCAGTTGCTTTTTTACAAACTTCCCATAGTTTCTGAGTTTTTTCACTTGCGCCGACTAAAAATTGGGCATCTCCAAAGTAAGAGATAATGTTTTTTACAACAAAATCTCTAACGTTAATAGAGGTATTCCAAACTCCTTTTTTAAACCCTTCACTTTTTGGTTTTTCTAAGATTAATTCTTCTATTTCCATCACTTTATGTATTTAAAATTTTATGTATTCTTTTTATGAACTACAAATTTAATGGGTAAGTATTTCCTAAAATATGATAAAAGTTAGGTTTTAGAATTATTTAAGAAATCCTTGTAGTATTTGTGAATTGAAAATTAAGGATATAAATGGTTCCGTTTTTGAAGAATTCAATTTTAAAAATTAACTACATTTGCAAAAATATTTTGTTTAACCTAATTAGTATAGCATGCAACTGTACAATAAGTTAAGCGCTATAGAACGCGCTGCATTAATTGATGAAGCTGGTAAAGACCGCCTCACGATATCATTCTATCAATATTATAAGATAGAAAATCCACAATTATTTAGAGATAAGTTATTCTTAGAATGGAACGCTTTAGATGTGCTTGGTAGAATTTACGTTTCTTACGAAGGTATCAATGCTCAATTATCTGTTCCTTCCGAAAAATTTTATGCTTTAAAAGACCAATTAGATAGTATTTCTTTTTTAGAAAATATTCGGTTAAATGTAGCTATTGAACACGATAATAAGTCTTTTTTAAAGTTAAAGGTAAAAGTTAGAAACAAAATTGTTGCCGATGGTTTAAATGATGAAACTTTTGATGTAACCGCTAAGGGTGTTCATTTAAATGCGAAGGAATTTAATGAGATGTTGGCAAATCCTGATACAGTTTGTGTGGATATGCGCAATCATTATGAGAGTGAAATTGGTCATTTTGATGGAGCAATTACACCAGATGTAGATACATTTAGAGATTCTTTAGATATTATTGAAGAAGATTTGAAAGATAATAAAGAAGATAAAAATTTATTGATGTATTGTACTGGCGGAATTCGTTGCGAAAAAGCATCTGCATATTACAAACACAAAGGATTCAAAAATGTTTTTCAGCTTGAGGGTGGAATTATAGAATACACACGTCAAGTAAAATCTGAGGGCATAGAAAATAAATTTATAGGTAAAAACTTTGTATTCGACCATAGAAGAGCAGAAAAAATTACCGATGATGTAGTCTCTAATTGTCACCAATGTGGAAAATCTTGTGATACACATACAAATTGTGCCAACGAAGCCTGCCATTTACTCTTTATACAGTGTGATGAATGCTCAGAAAGTATGGAAAATACTTGTTCTATAGATTGTCAAGAGGTAATTCAATTGTCTTTTTCAGCACAAAAAGAATTGAGAAAAGGCAAGGGAAATAGCAATAAAATCTTTAAAAAAGGGCGTAGTGAAGTGTTGAGGTTTAAGAAGTGATTTCTTTAAAATAAGACTTAAACCACTCAATTTAGAAGCCTTTTTCTTTGTTGAAAATTTAGCTTTTAAGATTCCCTCAGATTCCGTATATTTACTGATTAGTCATTGTTAAGTTGTGTTTTGTTATCAGCTTGATAATCAATTTACGAACCAAGAGGTTTTTAAACTCTAGGGTTGGGTTTTTAGCAGATTTGCTGCTGAAAATAAGCCGTAGAGAATATTAACTATAAAAATATATTTACTTACATGGCATGTGGAAGTTGTGGTACAACAGAAAATGGAGTACCAAAAGGTTGCAAGAGTAATGGTAATTGTGGGACAGGAACTTGTGGAAGTGGTAGTGAGAAACTAGCCGTTTTTGATTGGCTTTCTAACATGACTTTACCAAGCGGCGAAGAGCGCTTTAATATTTTTGAAATTCGTTTTAAAAACGGACGAAAACATTTTTTTAAAAACACAGAAAATCTAACTATTTCTATGGGAGATGTTGTGGCTGTAGAAAGTTCTCCAGGACATGATGTAGGTACAGTTTCTTTAGCAGGCGAGTTGGTTAAAGTGCAAATGAAAAAACGTAAAATTTCTCATGATAGTGAAGAAATTAAGAAAATTTACAGAAAGGCTTCTCAAAAAGATATAGATATTTGGCAAGCTACAAGGGCTAAAGAAGTAGAAACCCAAAGAAGAGGAAGAGAAATTTTAGGAAGATTAGGTTTGCAAATGAAGCTTTCTGATGTTGAATATCAAGGAGATGGAAATAAAGCAACTTTTTATTATACTGCAGAAGCAAGAGTAGATTTTAGACAACTGATTAGAGATTTAGCGAGTGCATTTTCTATTCGTGTAGAAATGAAACAAGTAGGAGCAAGGCAAGAAGCCGCGAGATTAGGAGGAGTCGGTTCTTGTGGTAGAGAATTATGTTGTTCTACTTGGCTAACAGATTTTAGAAAAGTAAGTACATCTGCCGCTCGTTATCAGCAGTTGTCTTTGAATCCGTTAAAACTATCAGGTCAATGTGGCAAGTTGAAATGTTGCTTAAATTTTGAGTTAGACACGTATTTAGATGCTTTAAAGTCGTTCCCAAAACAAGATGTAGTTTTAAAAACTGAAAAAGGTGAAGCTGTTTTTATCAAGATGGATATCTTTAAAAAACATCTCTGGTATACTTATAAACAGGAACGTTTTAAATGGTTTAGGTTGACATTAGAACAGGTTCAAGAAATAATTGAATTGAACAAAAATGACGAAAAATCTGTTTCGTTAGAAGAGTATGAATCTGATATAGAAATTCCTGAAAAAGTGAATTTTGAAGATGCTGTTGGGCAGGACAGTCTAACCCGTTTTGATGCTCCAAAGACAAGTAAACGCAGAAGAAATAATAGAAAAAAGAAACCAGTTGCTGCGGGTGTAAAACTATCAAATGGTAGTTCTCAAAAACAACAACAGAACAGAAAATCGAAACAAAATCCAAATCAGAAGCAAAAACCTGTTGCAAAACCGGGAGCTAACACAAAACCAAATCAGCCAAAAGCTGAGGGAGTTAAGGCGAACAAGCCAAGAAGGAATAATAGAAATAGAAACAATAACAGATCTAAAAATGGAAATGATTCTCAAGAAAAATAGAATTTTCACTTTTTTGATTGGGCTTCTTTTTCTTTTTTCATGTAATGATAGAATAGTGTTTACTAAATATAAATCATTACAAAATGCTTCCTGGGAGGCTAACAAAAATATTTCTATTGAGTTTGATGTCGAAGATACAATTACACCTAAAGATTTGTTTATCAATATTAGAAATAATAAAAAGTATCCGTATAGTAATTTGTATGTAATTACAGAGCTGAATTTTCCAAATGGGAATAAAATTGTGGATACATTACAATACCAAATGTCAGATAAATTTGGTCATTTTTTAGGAAAAGGATTCACAGATATTAAAGAAAATAAATTATTTTATAAGGAAGCAAAAGTATTTCCAGAATCGGGTAAATATATATTCAGTATACGGCACGCAATGAGAAAAAATGGAGAAGTAAAAGTAATTCCGTTTTTACAAGGCGTGCAAGATGTGGGCCTCAGCATTGAAAAAATAGAATAAAATGGCAAAGAAAGAAACACTAAATTTTAAAAAATACCTAATCTGGTTTTGGGGAATAGCTGCAGTAGGATTCCTGATAATATTTCTGCTTTTTTTTACAACCTCAAAAGGTGGTTTTGGAGCATTACCAACTTTTGAAGAATTAGAAAATCCACAAACAAATTTAGCAACAGAAGTTATTTCTGCAGATGGCGTTACTATTGGTAAATACGCTAAAGAGAATAGAACACCTGTTAAGTTTAAAGAGTTGCCAGAAAATTTGATAAATGCTTTAGTAGCAACAGAGGATGAGCGTTTTTACGATCATACAGGAATTGATTTTAAAGGTTTAGGAAGAGCTATTTTAAAACCAGGAAGTGGTGGTGCAAGCACGATTACTCAACAGTTAGCAAAAATGTTATTTACTGGAAAACCATCTAGAAACATTTTTAAAAGAATTGGACAAAAAATGAAGGAGTATGTTGTAGCAACTAAGCTAGAAACACAATATACAAAGCAAGAAATTATTGCTATGTATTTAAATAAATACGACTTTCTTAATCAAGCAGTTGGTATACGTTCAGCAGCAAGAATTTACTTTGGTAAAGAACCAAAAGATTTAGCAATAGAAGAATCTGCAATGTTAGTTGGGATGCTAAAAAATTCCTCTTATTTTAATCCTTTAAGAAGAGAAGAGAAAGTAAAACAAAGACGAAATGTTGTTTTATTACAAATGACAAAAAACAACTTTATTACAGAAGGTGATAAAATTAATCTTCAACAATTACCATTAACCCTAAATTATAAGCCAGAGAGCCATAGTGACGGTTCTGCAACTTATTTTAGAACACATTTGCAAAAAATGATGCGTATTTGGGTGCAAAACAACCCAAAACCAAATGGTGAAGAATATGATATTTTTAGTGATGGATTAAAAATTTATGTAACTATAGATTCAAGAATGCAACAATATGCGGAAGAATCTGTAAAAGAACATATGGCGAATTTACAATCGGCCTTTTTTAAAGAACAGAAAAGAAATAGAATAGCGCCATTTTACGATATTGAAAAAAGTCAAATTAGAGGAATTTATAGGCGAGCAAAAAAGAATTCTGAAAGATATAAACGTTTAAAAAAAGTAGGAAAATCATCAAAAGAAATTGATGAAATATTTAAGAAAAAAACAGCAATGAAAATTTTTTCTTGGAAAGGTGATATTGATACAATTATGTCTCCTATAGACTCTATTAGATATTACAAACATTTTCTACGTTCAGGATTATTATCCATAGAGCCACAAACAGGGCATATAAAAGCTTGGGTTGGTGGTATAGATAATAAACACTTTAAGTATGATGCGGTTGCTCAACAAAAAAGGCAAGTAGGTTCAACATTTAAACCATTTGTATATGCCACTGCAATTAATCAGTTAAGAATGTCTCCTTGTGATAAATTACCAAATACACCTTATACAATTCCTCAAGGAAAATATGGAATTCCAGAAGATTGGAGCCCAAAAAATTCGAACGATAAATATGGAGGAATGTTAACTCTAAAGGATGCTTTAGCTGGTTCTGTGAATACAATGTCTGCCAGGTTAATAGATAAGGTAGCTCCAGTAAATGTTGTCCGTTTGGCAGAAGCTGCAGGGATTAAAACTAAAATTCAAGCAAATCCATCAATTGCGCTTGGTGCAGTGGATTTATCATTACTAGAAATGGTTAGTGCTTACAGTACATTTGCAAATAAAGGTTTGCGAGTTAGTCCGATGATTATTACAAGAATTGAAGATAAAAACGGAACTGTTTTAAAAGATTTTATTCCAGAAATGCAGGAAGTTTTAAGTGAAGAATCTGCCTATGTAATTTTGGATTTATTAAAAGGTGTAACAGAGTCTGGTTCGGGAATTAGATTGCGTTCAAACTGGACTTCAGGAGGGAAAGTAGTTACTGGTTTTCCTTATAAATTTGAAAACCCAATTGCCGGAAAAACAGGAACTACTCAAAATCAATCTGATGGCTGGTTTATGGGGATTGTGCCAAATCTAGCCACAGGTGTTTGGACAGGTGGTGAAGATCGAGCAACACATTTTGCAGGTATCACAAAAGGTCAGGGAGCAACTATGTCTCTGCCTTCCTGGGCTTTATTCATGAAAAAATGTTATGCTGATAAAACGTTAAATATCAGTAAAGAAGATTTTGAAAAGCCTGAAAATTTATCAATCAATATTAAATGTGAAGAAAAACCAGAAGAGGATAAAAATGAAATTCCTGATGAAGACACTAATTTTTAATAGATATTGATTTAATATTTTAATAACTTACAAACCCATCATAAAAGATAGATTACATGATAAACAAAAAAGTAAATAATGTTCAAGAAGCTTTAAAAGGTGTAAAAAACGGAATGACTTTTATGTTAGGAGGTTTTGGTTTGTGTGGTATTCCTGAAAATGCAATTTCTGAATTGGTAAAAAGAGATATTAGAGATGTTATTTGTATTTCTAATAATGCAGGTGTTGACGATTTTGGTTTGGGTTTATTACTTCAAAATAAACAAATTAAGAAAATGATTTCTTCTTATGTTGGTGAAAATGATGAGTTTGAGCGTCAAATGTTATCAGGAGAATTAGAAGTAGAGTTAACGCCTCAAGGAACTTTAGCCGAAAAATGCAGAGCAGCACAAGCAGGGTTTCCAGCATTTTACACACCAGCAGGCTATGGAACTGAAGTTGCCGAAGGTAAAGAAACTAGAGAGTTTGATGGAAAAATGTATGTGTTAGAAGATGCGTTTAAAGCGGATTTTGCTTTCGTAAAAGCTTGGAAAGGTGATGCTGCAGGGAATTTAATTTTTAAAGGAACTTCAAGAAATTTTAATCCAAATATGTGTGGAGCAGCAACAATTACCGTTGCAGAAGTAGAGGAAATGGTCGAAGTTGGCGAGTTAGATCCAAATAATGTTCATATTCCAGGAATATTTGTACAACGTATTTTTCAAGGTGAAAAATATGAGAAAAGAATTGAGCAACGAACAGTAAGACAAAGAAATTAGATATGGCTTTAGATAAAATTGGTATTGCAAAACGAATTGCACAAGAAGTTCAAGACGGGTTTTATGTAAATCTAGGAATTGGTATTCCAACGCTTGTCGCTAACTATGTTCGTAATGACATAGAAGTAGAATTTCAGAGTGAAAATGGTGTTTTGGGAATGGGGCCTTTCCCATTTGAAGGCGAAGAAGATGCCGATGTTATAAACGCAGGAAAACAAACTATAACTACCATGCCAGGTGCAAGCTTTTTTGATTCTTCAATGAGCTTTGCTATGATTCGTGGGAAACATGTTGATCTTACGATTTTAGGAGCGATGGAAGTTTCTGAGAATGGAAATATTGCCAACTGGAAAATTCCAGGAAAAATGGTAAAAGGTATGGGTGGTGCAATGGATTTAGTTGCATCTGCAGAGAACATTATTGTAGCCATGATGCACACTAACAAACGGGGTGAATCTAAAATTTTGAAACAATGTTCTTTGCCTTTAACAGGAGTCGGTTGTGTAACAAAAGTAGTTACTAATTTGGCTGTTTTAGAAGTGAAAAATAATGCATTTAATTTATTAGAAAGAGCTCCTGGAGTTTCTATTGAAGAGATTCAAAATGCTACAGAAGGAACTTTGATTATTGATGGAGAAATTCCAGAAATGAACCTATCCTAAGTCCTTTCTGAATTAAATTGATAGCATTACTTAAGAAGTATAAAGTACTTATAAAATGAAATTATTAAAATATATATATTGGATAATTTTTCCATTGATTCTATTTATTCTTGATGTAGTATTAAATATTGAGAATTTTTTTATGAGAACTTTTACAACTAGTGCTATCGCTTTTTTCTTATCGCCAAAAAAGAAGAAAATAAAAATACAAACAGGAGAAAAAACTCAAATAACTTGGTTTTTTTTAAAAGAACCAATCTTTTTAAACTAGATGAAAATAATATCATATAACGTAAACGGAATCAGAGCGGCTTTAAAAAAAGGTTTTTTAGATTGGTTACAAGCTGCAAATCCAGATGTAATTTGCCTCCAAGAAACGAAAGCACACAAAGAACAATTAGATCTTTCTGAATTTGAAAATGCAGGGTATCCTTACCATTATTGGTTTTCTGCCCAGAAAAAAGGCTACTCTTCAGTGGCTGTTTTTTGTAAAGAAAAACCAAATCATATAGAATACGGAACAGGAGTTGATTCTATGGATTTCGAAGGTAGAAATTTACGAGTAGATTTTGATGAGGTATCTGTTATGAGCTTGTATTTGCCTTCGGGAACAAATTCAGAAAGGCTCAACTTTAAGTTCAATTATATGGAGCAATTCCAAGAATACATCAATAATTTAAAAAAAGAAATTCCTAATTTAGTGATCTGTGGCGATTATAATATTTGTCACGAAGCAATAGATATTCACAATCCAAAAATGAAAGGAGTTTCTGGATTTTTACCGGAAGAAAGAACTTGGATTGGCGAGTTTATTAATAGCGGATTTATAGATAGTTTTCGTTTCCTAAATCAAGAGAAACAAGAATATTCTTGGTGGAGTTATAGAGCAAATTCTAGAGCAAATAATAAAGGTTGGCGATTAGATTATGCGATGGTTTCAAAATCTTTAAAAGATAAAATATCAAGAGCTTATATTTTAACAGAGGCTAAGCATTCAGACCATTGTCCAATAGCTCTAGAATTAGATATATAGTAGTATGAATAAATTTTTATTTCTTTTATTTTTTATCAGTATTTCACTTTTTTCTCAAAAAGAAAAAGACAGTATTACAGCTGCTAAAATTGATACTTTATTCATAGTTAAAGATTCTATTAAAAAAAATATAAGATTTGACTTATTTTCTGATTCAGATTTAAAAACTATTGATAGCTTATTGATTGATGAAAAGTTTAATTCGTCCTTAGTAGATACTTTAGAGTATGTAATTGGTGATAAGGATATCATTGGAAGCCAGAATATTGTTTTAACCACAGCTTTATTAAAAAAACGACTTTCTGATTTAGATGAACAAACCCCCTTTAATTTAGCTTTTAATCCTGCTTTAGAAAAAGTAATCAATAGTTATTTGTTGTCTCGTAGTAAGTATTATCCAAAGTTAATGGCAAAGGCAAAGTACTATTTTCCAATGTTCGAGCAATATTTAGATCAGTACGATATACCTTTAGAAATGAAGTATCTAGCGATCGTAGAGTCCGCGTTAAGACCACAAGTGAAATCGAGAGTTGGTGCTACAGGTTTGTGGCAATTTATGTACGGTACAGGAAAACAATTTGATTTGAAAGTGAGTTCTTATGTTGATGAACGTCAAGATCCTGTTAAATCAACTATTGCAGCTTGTAAATATTTAAGTCAGTTATTTACCATTTTTGGAGATTGGGATTTAGCCTTAGCTGCTTACAATTCTGGGCCAGGAAATGTAAGGAAGGCTATAAAACGTTCGGGAGGTTATAGAAATTATTGGAATATAAGACCTTATTTACCAAAAGAGACAGCAGGTTACGTTCCTGCATTTTATGCAACAATGTATATTTTCGAATATGCCGAAGAGCATGGAATTTATGCCGAGATTCCGAAGTTTTTTAACTTTCAAACAGATACAGTTCGAGTTAAAAGAACGATAAGTTTTGATCAAATTTCTGAAATTATGAATGTTGGCGAAGAGGTGATTTCTTTTTTAAATCCTGCTTACAAGTTAGATATTATCCCGTTTGTAAAAGAAAGAAACTATGCTGTTAGATTGCCAAGTAATAAATTGGTTGAATTTTTAGATAAAGAAAAAGAATTGTATGCTTTAGCTTCTGAAGATGAAAGTAAAAGAGAAAAGCCTTTGCCTAAGTATTTTGAAATGGATAAACGCATTCGTTACCGGGTTCAAAATGGAGATTATTTAGGGAAAATTGCCAATAAATTTGGCGTAAGAGTAAGCAGTCTTAAGCGCTGGAATGGCCTAAAAACGAGTCGCTTAAAAATTGGACAAAGGTTGTCTGTTTTTCCAAAGAAAATTCCTTTTTCTGTCAGTAAAGTTTCAAAAAAGAAAGCAACAATATCATCTAAATCAGGTAAGTATGATATTTATGTTGTGAAAAATGGAGATTCGCTTTGGAACATTTCTAAAAAATTCCAGAACGTTTCTGTTGATGAAATTAAAAAGTGGAATAATATTTGGAGTGTTAAAAGTTTAAAACCTGGAACTAAACTTAAAATTTTTAAAAGCTAAACTCATGAGAAACATATTTTTAATTTTAACAATTGCATTTTTATTATCCTCTTGCGTTGGTAATGATACAGTGATTTTAAAACAATCTATAGGCAAGATCAATAAAGTAATGGTAGTGGCTAAAATTAGCGATTGGACAGGAGATGTTGGTCAAGAAGTTCGTAATTCTTTTGGAGAACTAATGGTGGGTTTACCACAGCCAGAACATTTTTTATCGGTTTCTCAAGTGGCACCAAATGGGTTTAGTTCTATGATGAAAGCGAGTAGGAATATTTTAATTATTACGGAAGCTAAAAATGAGGCTTTTACTGTAAAGAAAAATGTTTTTGCACAACCTCAAACTATTGTTTATGTGCAAGCAAAAGACGATGAAAGTATTATTAAACTTTTTCAAAAGCATAAAAATGAAATTAAAAATATTTTTATAGATTCTGATATTCAATTTACACAAAGAATTTTCAGTAAGGATAAAATTGACAACTCACAATACAAAACACTAAGCAATTTAGGGGTTACTTTTACAATACCTAAAAAGTTTAAAACTGTTGATGATACAGGAGAATTTCTTTGGTTAAGAAATCATTTGATGAGCGGAATTGCAAAAACAGGAAGTAATAATATTTTAGTGTACTCAATTCCTTTGAGTGATGAAACTCAAATTTCGGATAATATTGTAGCCGTAAGAGATAGTATAGGTAAAAAATTCATCCCTGGTTCAGATCCGGAAACCATGCATATGATTACAGAAGAAGCTTATACTCCTTTTACTTTTGATGCCATTATCGATGGGAAAAAAGCATATGAAACTCGTGGAAAATGGGAGGTGAAAAATGATTTTATGGCAGGGCCATTTTTAAATTATACAGTAATAGATAAAAAAAATAATAGACTAATTATTTTTGAAGGATTTACCTACGCACCATCAGTAAGTAAAAGAGCTTTTGTTTTTGAATTAGAAGCTATTGCTAAGTCTATGAAAATAAACTAGTTATTTTTTAAATTCAAAATATTTAAAGTCTAAAGCTTAATGGTTTAGACTTTTTTTATATAACTAATTCAAAATCTTATTTTCTATCTTTGATACTTAACCAAAACTAATTTTTATTATGGAAATGAATTTTTACATTTTTTTTGTTGCAGCTATTATACCCTTAGTTATTGGTTTTTTCTGGTATGGTCCTTTATTTGGAAATGCTTGGATGAAAGAAATGGGGTTTACAAAAGAATCTTTGCAAGACCAAAATACGGCTATAACTTTTCTTTTAAGCTATGTTTTTAGCTTGTTCATTGCAGTGTTTTTATTGCCTGCAACAATTCATCAAATGGGAGTGTATTCGTCATTGGCAGGCGAACCTGGTTTTGCGGAACAAACAGGAGAATCATTTACCTATTTTCAGGATTTTTTAGCAAATTATGGAGATCGTTTTAGAACTTTTAAACACGGTGCTTTACATGGTGTTTTATCAGGTGTACTGTTGGCATTACCACTTATAGCAATTATAGCAATGTTTGAGAGGAAATCAATAAGATATGTTGCCATTAATGCAGGATACTGGATAATAACATTAGCTATTATGGCAGGCTTGATTTGTCAGTTCGGTATGTAACGTATGATTTTTATTAGTACCCTATTTTGTCTCTAACTCTTTTCAAAACTTCATTAGCGACAATTGTTGCTTTTGCTGCCCCAACCTCTAATGCTTCATCAATTTCATGTTTGTTTTCCATAAAATGATTGTAGCGCTCTCTAATAGTTGAAAATTGCCCAATAATCAATTCATACAAGGCTTGTTTGGCATGGCCATAACCATAATTTCCACCTTCGTAATTTGATCTCATTTCTGCAATCTGAGCATCTGAAGCCAATAATTTATATAAACCAAAAACGTTATCAGTATCTGGGTCTTTAGCTTCTTCTAAGCCTTTACTATCCGTTTTAATAGACATTATTTGTTTTCTCAGTTTCTTGTCTGGTAAGAAAATATTGATAATGTTATTTCTCGATTTACTCATTTTCTCACCATCCGTTCCTGGAACTAATTTTGTGTGCTCTTGTATTTTAGCTTCTGGTGCAACCAATGTTTTGCCAACAATATTGTTAAATCTGTTGGCTACGTCTCGGGTCATCTCTAAATGCTGTAATTGATCTTTTCCAACAGGTACAATCTCTGCATCATATAATAAAATATCTGCGGCCATTAACATTGGATAAGAGAACAAACCTGAATTTACATCACCTAGTCTATCAGCTTTATCTTTAAAACTATGCGCTAATGTTAATCTTTGATAAGGAAAAAAGCAGCTCAAGTACCAAGATAATTCTGTAACTTGAGGAATGTCGCTCTGTCTATAAAAAATTGTTTTATTAATATCTAAACCACAAGCTAACCATGTGGCTGCGGTACTATATGTGTTTTCTCTTAATTCTTTTCCATCCTTAATTTGTGTTAAAGAATGCATGTCTGCAATAAATAAAAAAGCTTCGTTTTTTGGATTATTTGACATTTCTATAGCAGGTAAAATTGCCCCTAATAAATTGCCCAAATGCGGTGTTCCTGTGCTTTGTACTCCAGTTAAAATTCTAGACATTGAATGATGTTTTTTTTAAATCATTATAAAATGAAATAATAATCTTACAATTTATGGTTAGGAAAGATACTCGTATCTCATAACAAATAAATTCTGTTTACATGAAATATAAATTTCGCTACCAGCACAAAAATAAGGTTTTATGCTATAAAAATGAAAAACAAAAAGATTATTAGTATTTTTGAAGTTAATGAAATTTTTAAAAATTCCTTTTTTGTTAATTTGGCGCTTGTGGTTTTACATTTTAATGTTCACTACAGTCATTTTAATGACCCCGTTTTTGTTAGTTTTTACTTTTAAAGAAGAATACTATCATTTATTATGGAGACTGGTTAGAATCTGGTCTAAAGTTCTTATTTATGGTATGGGTTTTCGTTTAAATATTCAATTAGATGAAGAAATTGAACCGAATAAAAGTTATATGTTTTGCCCAAATCATGCTTCTTTAATGGATCCTTTTGTGTTGATTGTATTAAGTAAAAACCCAATTGTTTTTGTAGGAAAACAAGAGTTGGCTAAAATTCCAATTTTTGGATTTTTCTACAAGAGAATTGTTATTATGGTGGATAGAAGTAATCCTGAAAGTAGGAAAAAAGTGTATGAAATAGCTAAAAAAAGATTACAGAACGGAGTGAGTATGGCTATTTTTCCGGAAGGATTAGTGCCAACGGAAGATGTGGTTTTAGCTCCATTTAAAAAAGGTGCTTTTAATTTGGCAATAGAATTTAATATACCAATTGTTGCTCATGTTTATTTTGATTGTAAACGTCTGTTTTCTTGGGATGTTTTAAAAGGAGGTTTCGGAGTCTTTAGAGTTCGCCAACATCAATTTATTTCAACTAAGGAATTATCTATTGATAAAATGGAGTATTTAAAAGAAAAAACATTTGATGTTATTTATAATGATTTAGCAACTGATAAAAAGTACATGAACGATACAAACAGAAAGAGATGAGTGAGAAATTAAATCATAGATATTCAGATTCTGAAGAACAATTAAATGTTTGGTCTCACGGTTTAGGTCTCATTACCAGTCTTATTGCCGTACCTTTTTTAATTTCAAAAGCATTTTCCTATTCAGATTTTTGGGATATAAGTAGTTTTATAATTTACGGATTCAGTTTAGTCATCTTATATGCTGCTTCAACTTTTTATCACGCAGCTAAAAATCCAAAGACCAGAAGAAAGTTAAATATTTTTGATCATGCGGCTATTTATGCTTTAATTGCTGGCAGTTATACTCCTTTTTGCTTAGTAGCCTTAGATTCTAATTTAGGTTGGTATATGTTTATTGCTGTATGGGTTTTTGCCTTAACTGGGATTATTCTTAAATTATTTTTTACTGGTAGGTTTGATAAAATATCAACTGCGATGTATCTCTTAATGGGGTGGCAAGTAATTATTTTTATAAAACCTTTAATGCAAAGTTTAAGCGCAGAAGGGTTCCAGTTTTTAATAGCTGGTGGCGTTTTTTATTCAATTGGAGCCATTTTATATTCAATTAAAAAAATGCCTTACAACCATGCTACTTTTCATGTCTTTGTTTTATTAGGAAGTATAAGCCATTTTATTGCGATATATTATTTATAAATTTTAGCCCAAATTTTAAAAGGAATTTTACTTAAACTTGAATTGTAATATCTTTTATCTCCTGTAACTTCTGTACCTAACCAAAGAGGTTTTTTAAATAATTCATTTTCAGTATTTAACTCAATTTCGGCAATAATTAAACCTTCATTATCGCCATAAAACTCATCAACTTCAAAAATATGGTTTTCGGCTTTTATATAAAATCTTGTTTTAGTAATAATTGAAGGTTCACACAAGAGAAGTAATTGTTCTGCCTCCACACTATTAATCTCTTTTTCCCATTCAAAACGAGTTGTTCCTGTAGAATTAGACTTCCCTTTAATGGTTAAAAAAGCACTGTCATTAGAAATTCTAACTCTTACAGTTCTGTTTTTATCAGAATTTAAATACCCTTGCTTTAGCTGTTTTTTTTGATAAAACACCTTTTTAAAATCTTCATTTTTGACTAAAAATTTTCTTTCAATTTCTAAACTCATAAATATCTATCCATTTTTGTACGAATATACCCGTTTTTATCGTTAGTTTAGAATTATTAAATATCTTTGAATCTATAAACAAACATATGAAAAAGTTATTTTTTCTCTTTCTATCTTTAATCTATTTACCAATTTTTTCTCAGAATGATTATAGTGATTCTTGGGAAGATTTTTATTCTTACAATAACGTTAAGGATTTTGTAAAAGTTGATAACATTATTTATGCACTAGTAGATAATGCTTTTTTTACTTATAATGAAACTAATTCTGAAATTAAAAAATTTTCATCTATTCAAGGTTTATCAGGAGAAACTGCATCTTCAATTCACTACAATGCTACTTTTAAAAGAGTCGTTATTGGTTATCAGAATGGATTGGTTGAGGTAATTGACGAAAATGGAGCAATTACCATTTCAGCAGATATTGTAAACTTTAATCAATCAGGCGCAAAAAGTATCAATCATATTTCTGAATTTGGCAATACATTATATTTATCTACACCATTTGCAATTGTGGAATATGATATAGAAAAGTTAGAGTTTGGAGATACTTTTTTTATTGGAGATAGCTCTACTTCTCTAGAGATACACAAAACTTTAATTTCTGATGGAAAAATTTATGCAGTAACCGAAGATGGAATTTTCACAGCAGATGTTACGAGTAAACTTCTAATCGATTTTAATAGTTGGCAACAATTATTTGGTGGTCGTAATTTTAGCAAAATTACATTTTTTAATAATCAAATTTATGTTAGTGAAGATAATAAGTTATTTCAGTTTAATGCAGGTCTATTAATTGAAATTAAAGACTATTCTGAAAAAATTATAGGATTAAAATCATCAGGTGCTAATTTAGTAGTTTCCTTAAGTAAAAGTGCTATTATTTTAAATTCAGCAAATAATCAAGTAAATATCTTTAACACTACTACAGATTTTGATTTTACACTAAATACAGCTTTCATTCAAGAGAATACAATGTATTTAGCTACAAATGAATTTGGTGTTTTAAAGACAAGTTTAGATGAAATAACCACTTATAACGAAATCCATCCAGAAGGACCTTTGTCCAATGATATTTTTTCTATTGCTGTTAAAGACGATAATCTTTGGGTAGTTTATGGAGGTTATGAAGGTACCTATACACCGATTCAAAATAAACAAGGATTTAGTCATTTTAACTCAGAAAATTGGATAAACACTAGGTTTAATCCTGATTTTCCTGTCATAGATTTAAATTATGTTTCCATAGACCCAATAGTAGACAATAGAGTTTATATCAGTTCTTTTGGAGATACTGGAGCTATTAATTCTGTTTCTACCGGAGGTTTATTAGTTGTAGAGAATGATGGTGTAAAAACGTTTTATAATCATCTCAATAGCCCTTTAGAAGATATTGTTTTTAATGATCCAAGCAGAGTTACTATAAGGGTAAGCGGAACTGGTTTTGATAGTCAAGGAAATCTATGGGTTTCGAGTATAAGCTTTGGTGAAGAATTAAAAAAATTATCACCTTCAGGCCAATGGAGCAGTTTCGATTTAAGTTCTGTAAAAACAGTAAGCGATAAGTTAGGTTTAAGTGAAATTGCTATTGATAATAGCAATAGCATTTGGATTGGAACTAGAAGAAATGGAGTGTTTGTTTTTAACGAAAATGGTAATAGAAAAAGAGCTTTAATAGCAACACCAAATCTTGGCAATTTACCGGATGCAGATGTGCTTTCTATTGCTGTAGATAAAAGTAATAGAGTATGGTTAGGTACAAGGATTGGTATGGTGGTTTATAGAAATGCATCTGGAGTTTTTGATGCGGATATTTTAAATGCTCAACCTGTAGTTATTGAAGAAAATGGCATTGGGGAGAGATTATTAGGTGATCAACGAATTAATACAATCGTTATTGACGGTGCAGATAATAAATGGTTTGGAACAGATAAGGGAGGCGCAGTTTATACAAATCCTTCAGGGCAAACTACATTAGCTAATTTTAGTAAAGAGAATTCACCTTTACCAACTAATAAAATTTTAAAAATTAGAGTTGATAAAAGTAATGGTAAAGTATATTTTGCAACGGATAAGGGCATTGTTGTTTACAAAAGCGGGGTGGCAACTTTTGGTGAAGTTTTGGGCGATGTATATGCATACCCAAATCCTGCTTTAAAAAATCATGAAACCATTACTATTGATGGCAGAAAAGGAACGCATTTGCCTAAAGGAACTAATGTAAAAATTTTGGATGTTGCTGGCAACTTAGTTTATGAAACTAATGTTATAGAAGGACAAGAATTACAGGGAGGTAAAGTAGTTTGGAATAAAAAAAACTTAGCAGGCAATAAAGTTGCATCTGGTGTTTATATTATTTTATTATCTAATGATGATGGCTCAGAAACAGCTACAGCTAAACTTGCAATTGTAAATTAATGGCTCTTCTGAATACAAAAGCAATTGTTTTAAGTTCAATAAAATATGGTGAAACAAGCTTAATTATAAAGTGCTACACACAAGAAGAAGGCGTTAAATCGTATTTAATTAGAGGTGTTTTAAAACCGAAAAAAAAAGGAATAAAAGCAGCGCATTTTCAACCTTTAACGCAATTAAAAATTATTGCGAATCACAACACAAAAAACACTTTAAATTCTATAAAAGAAGTACATGTAATTCACCCTTATAAAAGTATTCATACAAATATCGTAAAGCAATCTGTTGTGCTGTTTTTGTCAGAGGTTTTAGCAAATTCTATTCAAGAAGAAGAGCAAAATTTAGCACTTTATGAGTATTTAGAAACCGCCTTTATTTGGCTGGATTTGCATGATAAAGTTGCAAATTTCCATTTATTATTTCTTTTAAACTTAACTGGGTTTTTAGGGTTTTATCCTGACACCTTAGAAATACATAAAAAAGGTTTTGATTTATTAGAGGGTACTTTTTCAGATAGCATTCATGAAAAAAATGTGATTTCAAATAACGATTTTTATCAATTTAAAAAGCTCTTGGGCATCATTTTTGATACCTTAGAAAACGTAGCTTACAGTAAAGATGAAAGGCAATTGGTTTTGCAAGTTATTATTCAGTATTTTAAGCTACATTTGGGCAATTTTAGAGACCCTAAATCCTTACAAGTTTTAGAAACAGTATTTAGTTGATGATGAAGTATATTCTTTTAGTATTTGTAGTTTTATTTAGTAGTGCAGCCTTTGGGCAAGAAGTAAAAATCTTAGATAAAAAAACAGGCAAAATAATAAGAAATGTTACTATTTATAACAAGTCTAAAACGATTAGTCTAACGACGAATAATTTAGGTATAGCAGATATTTCTACTTTTAAGAATGATGAAGTAATTATTTTTTCTCATTTGTCTTATGCAAATCGTAGAATTAAAAAAGCTACTTTAAGAAAACAAAAATTTATTATTTATCTCAATAAGCAATCAGAGGAATTAGATGAAATAGTAATTTCAGTTTTTAAAAGAGAAGAAAAAACAAAAAGAATCGCTGAACAAATAGCAGTACTTTCATCTAAAGATATTCAAAATTTTTCGCCTCAAACTTCTGCAGATCTATTGGCCATAATTCCTGGAATTAAAGTTCAAAAATCACAATTTGGTGGAGGAAGTCCTGTAATTCGCGGAATGGAATCGAATAGGGTATTATTAGTAATTGATGGGGTTAGAATGAACAATGCTATTTATAGAAAAGGACACTTGCAAAGCTCCATTACGATTGCACCAAACTTATTAGATAAAACAGAAGTAGTTTTTGGACCATCTTCTGTAATTTATGGTTCAGATGCTTTAGGGGGTGTCATTCATTATTATACAAAAACACCTAAATTATCAGAAGAAAATGAGGTGAAGAGTCAATTTTTTTCTCGGTTTTCAAGTGTAAATCAAGAAATTACCACCAATGTTTCTGCTGAATTAAGTTATGAAAATTGGGCTTCTTTTACGAGTATTTCTTATTCAGATTTTGGAGAATTAAAAGCTGGTAAAAACAGAAATCATGGCTTTTCTAATTGGGGAAAAGTTTTCTATTACTCTACAAATGTTAATGGAAATTACTCTGAAAATCCAACGATAAATTCCGATCCAAATTTATTAAGAAACACGGGATATAATCAAACAGATGTGTTGCAGAAATTCTTTGTTCCACTATCAAAAAATACAGATTTAAAAGTAAATCTGCAATATTCCACGTCATCTAATATTCTCAGATTTGATAGATTAACAGAGTTAAGAGATCTATCTGACACTTCTTCTCTAAAGTTTGCAGAGTGGTCTTATGGTCCCCAAAAAAGATTGTTAATTTCTTCGCAATTATTGATCAATCCTAATAAAAATTGGTTAGAAAGCGGAACTTTAACTGCGGCTTACCAAAGCCTTCAAGAAAGCAGGATTCAGAGAAAATTTGGAAATTTAGATCGTTCTTACAGAGAAGAAAATGTAGATGTATTTAGTGTCAATGGTGATTTTTCTTTGACTTTAACAGAAGATAAAACAAGGGCTTTATCTTATGGTTTTGAATTTGCTTATAATGATGTTTCCTCTAACTCTTATGGTAAAACGTTAAATGTTTCTAATGGAGAAATCAATGATTTTACTGAGGATTTTAAAGTGCAATCACGTTATCCTGATGGTGGAAGTGATTATTTTAGTTCTGCTCTTTACATTAATTACAGACAAGATCTCAATAGTAAATCAACTTTAAATTCTGGTATTAGATTTACAACTACAAATTTACATGCAACATGGATAGACGAAACATTTATTCAGCTTCCAGAAAATGATATTAGTGCAAATAATTCTGCAATCACAGCAACTTTAGGATATGTCTATAAGCCAAATAAAAATTGGCAATTAAATAGTGTTCTTTCTTCTGGTTTTCGTTCGCCTAATATAGACGATGTTGGTCGAGTTCGAGAAAAAAGTGGAGATGTAACTGTCCCAAATACTAATGTGAAACCAGAGTTCGCTTATAATGCAGAAGTAGGAATTCAAAAGTATTTCAATAATAGAAAATTTGGTTTAAGTGCAAATGTATTTTACACCTTGTTAAAGGACTATATAATTAGAGACAGTTTTACAATAAATGGAAGTAATCAAGTTTTATTTGATGGTGAGTATGGAAATGTAGTTGCCAATCAGAATAGGGGAAATGCATTTATTACAGGGTATACATTTAGTTATTTAGGGAAACTTTCTAATACTTGGAATACATCTGGCTTTATAACATATACAAAGGGCAGAACTTATGATACAGAAGAACCTATGTCCTCAATTCCGCCTTTATTTGGTCAGTTTGAGGTAAATTACAAAAAAGAAAAAATAGAAGTTGGTGCAGCTTTAAGGTTTAATAGTAAAAAGGATATTGCAGATTTTAATTTTTCTGAAGGAATTGATAATCATGATTTAACGCCTATCGTGGATGCAAATGCCGTTAATAATACAGATATATACTTTGGCTCTCCAAGTTGGGTGACTGTTGGTGTAAATGGACGGTATTCAGTAACTGAAAATTTTTCAGTACAAGCAAGATTAGATAATCTTTTGGATGAACATTATATAGAGTTTGCCTCTGGGGTTTCTTCCCCTGGAAGAAATCTATCTGTTTCTTTTGTAGCTAATTTTTAATAAGTCTTAAAATCCAGACATCCTGCTGCGGTTGGCTATTTCGGGTTTCTCCAGGAATATGTTTTAGAACTTTTAAATTGTTTTTAGAACAAAGTTTTTTCATGAATTTAGGAGATTGGTAAGAGGCATACAATCTATTCCCTTCTTTTTTATATCCATGGACAACTAGGTTCCCATTCTCATAAATTACTTGTTCTTTTGGCAAAAGTTTAAACTTATGAGCATCTCCATGCGTTGTTAAAAACAAAATTCCATCATTTTTCAGAACTCTCGTTAATTCAATTATCCAAGAAAAATGTAACTCTTCAGAAAGGTGCGTAAAAATTGATATTCCATAAATAATATCCATAAAATCATCCTTAAAATCTAGATTAGGCTTCAGGAAATTATTTTTAAATTGAATGCCTTCTAAATTTTCGGAACACCATGTGACATACTTTTTATTATAATCTGTGCCATAAAAAGAATTAGAGGTATCTAAAATAGTTGGCAAATGTCTTAAAATTCTTCCAGTTCCGCAACCCCAATCTAAAATAGAGAGATTTGTAAAATTTTTAAATTCATTTATATGATTTACTAACCATGCTGCAGTTGGTTTTCCATTAGTATAAAACTTATCATAATTCATATTGAAAGTTTCATACAAGTAAAAGTCTGGCGGTAGCTTTACGGTTGGGTTATTTTTTTTAAAATTCTGATTACTTTTTCTGTTTTTCCACTTTTGTCGCTGAAAATTTATTTGCTCAATAACAGGAAGCAAGTTAAATTTGGATAATATTTTTTTTAATGTAATTTTTTTCATCTTATTTGCTTTTTCCTTGCTCTGTAAAATTATCGGATAAGGCTCTTTCAGTTTTAATAATTGAAACTAAAATAGAAAGCATCACTAAAACCATAGGTTCCCATGTTAATTCTTTGAATGAAAAGCTAGCTAAAAGCAAACCTCCAAGAAAAGAAAAGCCACTATACATTAAAAAAGTTTTATTAAAAGTAGTATTTGCAAAATTCCAAATTTTCTCATTTAGCATTGCTTTATGTGTTCTGTAGCCATATAAACCGTTGATTTTTTTTGGTGGAAATTTCCAAAAAATAACAGCTAATAAAAACAATACACCATTTGTGGTTAAAACATATGTAATTGAACTCATATCTTATTTCTTTTTAGGTCTTAATAAGCCTTCTTGCGCAAAAGAAGCGATTAACTTACCATCTCTTGTGTAAATATTTCCTTTTGATAAACCTCTTGCACCATATGCATTCGGAGATTCAGCAGAGAACAACATCCAATCGTTAAAGTCAAAATCTCTAAAAAACCACATAGAATGATCTAAACTAGCAGTTTGTGTATTGTTAAAATTATATTCTTTCGCATTAGGATTAAAAGCAGCATTTAGCACATTATAATCAGATATATAGGTTAAAATTTGATGCTTTAAAGGTAAATCCATTTTTGAAACATCCCCTTTTAATTTAAACCAAATTTCTTCTTTAGCAGGCAAATTTTCTGGTTCTAAAGGATTAGGAATTCGAACAGGTTTAAAATCAATTGGACGTTCTATACTTAAAAAATATTTTAAAGATTTTGGTAAAAAATCTCCAAACTGAGAAACCAAGTCTTCCCAGCTTAATAATTCTTCTGGTTGTTTTATATCAGAGTCAATTGCTAATTGATGCTCAAAACCTTCTTCAACTTTATGAAAAGAAGCCGCTAAAATAAAAATGGTTTTATCATTTTGTTTCGCAGTAACTCTTCTTGTAGAAAAACTGCCGCCATCCCTCACTTCTTCAACATGATAATTAATAGGTATCGTTAAATCTCCTGCTTCTAAAAAATAAGCATGTAAAGAATTTATGAATCTATTTTCTTTAATGGTTCTATAAGCAGCATTTACTGCTTGAGCTAGCACTTGACCTCCAAAAACATGAGGACTTCCAATAGTTATACTTTTTCCAGAAAAAACATTGTTTTTAATTTCTTTTAAATTTAAAAGTGCGATTAGTTCTTTGCTATTTTTCATCAGGATTTTTTACAGTTTTAAATGGAAGTTTTTGTTGAAATGCTGTTGGCTGTACTCGTTGCAAAAGTAGCTTTAAAATTCTATTTTTAATACTTTTTTTATGACGAAGATACATAGTTAAGCCTTGTGGTTCTGCCCCAACAGAACTTTTGATTTCGCTAGCGGTTCTGCCAAAATTAACGGTTTTTAATTTTTTATTGATGGCAATTTCTATATAATCGTACAACATTCTTTGGTAGATAGCATATGCTCTATTTAAATTATAATCAATGCCTACAAAGTGGGCATCTAAAGATTTTTGGTTGATAACTCCTGAAATAAAACCAACAATCTTATCGTCTAGCCAGTAGGTTTTTAAGATATAATCATCAGCGAATTTTTCTTTTAAATCTTTGTATGTTTCTAAATTAAAACTTCCCAAATTAAAATTTGCATTCGAAGCAACCTTTTCATATAAAGCCGTCATCTTTGGCAATTTTTTGTCAATATTTTGTAAGGTAACTTCTTCAATACGAATTACTGCACTTTGTTTAAAGGCTTTTCTTGCTTTTACTCTAAACTTCGTTTTCATTGATGCCAAATAATCCTCAAAATTTTGCCAATCGTTGTGCAGTTGAAGTTGCATGTTTGGTTCCACTGAAAATGTATGGTAACTAAAATCTTTTAATTCATCTGTAATAAAAAGAGACTCTTTAGCGAAGTCTTTTATTAGAAAAGCATCAATCTGTTTTTTTAACTTTTTATTTGAATTTACAAAATGATTAATACTTTCTGCGAGTTCTTTTATAACTACTTTTTTATCTTGATTTTTTTTAATAAAAACACCATGTTCTCCACTCACAAAAGTATTACCACAGATCAATAATTTTAGGGGTTTTTTATCTGGAAAAACATGTAATTTTCGGCCAATATTTTTCAAGAACTCTAAATCATTTTTAATGGAATCTATATAAAAATCAATAATTTTTATACTTGCAAATGCGATTGGTTGGTTATTTTGATCAACTAAGACAATGTAAGAAAAAATGATATCTGGATGATTTTTTTCTAAGGCATTTATAAAATTTGGATGAAAATAAATATTTGCTGTACATTTTAATTCATCCCAAATTTTGGTAGGAATTTCATCTACAGAAGAGAAAAATAATGCGGTATTTGAGTTAGAGTAGCAAATCAAATTAATGAATAGATTGTTTTAATTTTATAGAGCCCTTTAAAGTGGCCTTTTTAATTTGCATTGTGCTGTTTTTATTGGCAATAATTTACTATTTCACCAAATTAATTGAATTGTTTTCAATTTTAAATAATTATTACTTCAAATAAAATGCAATTTTTTATAACAATGAAATTTTTTTGTAGCTAAATGTAAATATGCTTCTTTGAAATCTTTAAAAATTCTGAAGTTAGATTTTAAAACATATGATAAAGTTGATAAAAAAAATCGATTCTAAAAAATTTAGTTTAAAAATCATAATTATAACGTTTTTTTAACAAACTTCCTTTTAAACTATAAAGGATAGCTTATGTCTTAAAAGTATCTTTGCGTAATCAAAATCTTTCATAACTCATCTAAAGAAAGGCCAATTAACTAATTATGAGAAAAATAATTCTAGCTATTCTAGGAATTTTAGCGATTACAGGTGCCATCCTTTTAGGAAACTATTTAGTAGAAAAAAATAAAAAGCCTAAACCAAAGTTTAAAAGGCAAGTAAAAACTGTTTTTGTAGAAAATGTAGAGAACAAAGAAATTCCTATTATTCTATCTGCAAGTGGAAGTCTTTTGGCAAAAAATAAAATTGATTTATTTTCTGAGGTTCAAGGGATTTTAAAGCCTTCAAAAAAAGCGTTTAAAGCTGGAACAAGTTTTTATAAAGGAGAAACGTTATTAAGTTTAAATAGCGATGAGTTTTATGCCAGTTTACAATCTCAAAAAAGTAACCTATACAATCTAATTACGGCTGTAATGCCAGATTTAAGATTAGATTATCCGAATAATTTTAAGAAGTGGGAAAACTATTTAGAAAATTTCAACATTAATGAAATAACTCCTGAATTACCAGTATTTACATCAGATAAAGAAAAATATTTCATTTCTGGTAAAGGAATTTTAACGGCTTATTATAATGTTAAGAATTTAGAAGTTCGTTTTGCAAAGCATCAAATTAAAGCTCCTTTTTCTGGAGTGTTAACTGAAGCTTCAGTAAATCCAGGAACTTTGGTGAGAATTGGCCAGAAGTTAGGAGAATTCATAGATCCAACTGTTTATGAAATGGAAGTTTCAATTAATGCTGAATTCTCAGATTTACTAAAAATAGGCAATTCCGTAGTACTATCTAATTTAGGAAAATCAAAAAAATATGCTGGAAAAGTAGTACGTGTAAATGGCAGAGTAGATCAAGCCTCTCAAACTATAAAGGTGTTTATAGATGTTAAACATCCAGACTTAAAAGAAGGAATGTTTTTAGAAGTAAATTTAGTGGCTAAATCTGAAAGTGAAGCTGTAAAGATTTCAAGAAAATTGTTGGTGGATAATAGTGCTGTTTATACGGTAGAAAATGACACCATTTTAAGGCTAGTAAATATTCAGACAGTTTATTTTGGAGCAGAAAATGTAGTTATTAGAGGACTGAAAAATAACGAAAAAATTTTGACACAAACTTTGCCCGGAGCTTTTGATGGAATGATTGTGAAAATTAATAAAAAGAAGTAACGCATGAAAAAAATCATTACTTACTTTATAAAATACCCGGTTGCTGTAAATGTAATTATACTTGCATTTTTTGTTTTTGGTATTTTAGGTGCTATTAGCATGAAATCTTCCTTTTTTCCATTAGTAGATTCACAATTAATTAGAATTTCTTTGGCATATCCAGGGGCATCTCCTGCAGAAATGGAAGAAGGTGTTGTGCTTAAAATTGAAGATAATTTAAAGGGTATTGTTGGTGTTGAAAGAGTAACTTCAGTATCAAGAGAAAATTCAGCAAGTGTAAATGTTGAAGTAGAAAAAGGAAAAAATATAGATGTCGTTTTATCTGATGTAAAAAATGCAGTAGATAGAGTTGCTTCTTTCCCTTCAGGGATGGAACCACCTGTAATTGCAAAAGTTGAAAATAATCGTCCAACAATTAGTTTTACCATAAGTGGAGAAAAGGTTTCTTTAAAAGCTTTAAAACAATATGCAAGAAATGTAGAAAATGATATCCGAGGTATTGAAGGAATTTCTCAAGTTGCAGTTTCTGGGTATCCAGACGAAGAAATTGAAATAGCCGTTCGTGAAAATGATTTAAGGGCATATAATTTATCAATAACAGAAGTATCAAACGCTGTTAGAAATTCTAATATTTTAATCACAGGTGGAAACATAAAGACTGAAGATGAAGATTATTTAATTCGTGCAAGTAATCGTTCTTATTATGGAATTGAACTACAAAATCTGATTGTAAGAACTGAAATTAATGGAAATATTATTCGTTTAAAAGACGTTGCAGAATTAAGAGATACCTGGTCTGAGAACCCAGATAGACTTTATTATAATGGAAATTTAGCAATAGATATTACCGTTAGTAACACCAATAACGAAGACTTAATTTCATCAGCAGATAAAATTAAAGTATATATAGAAAAATATAATCAAGTACAGCAAAATGTCCAGTTAAGTGTTACAAGTGATAGAAGTACTACCTTAAATGACAGAACTTGGTTGTTGGCTAAAAATGCAATTTCAGGAATACTTTTAGTACTTTTTTTCTTGGCATTATTTTTAAACTTACGTTTGGCATTTTGGGTGGCTTTTGGTTTGCCAATATCTTTTTTAGGGATGTTCGTATTTGCTGCACAATTAGGTGTTACTATTAATGTTTTATCCTTATTTGGGATGATTATTGTGATTGGTATTTTGGTTGATGACGGAATTGTAATCGGAGAAAACATTTATCACCATTATTACGATTTAGGAAAATCTAAAATTAGAGCGGCTATAGACGGAACAATGGAAGTAATTCCTCCAATAGTCTCAGCGATTTTAACCACAATAATTGCATTTTCTACCTTCTTTTTTGTTGATGGGAGAATAGGAAGTTTCTTTGGTGAAGTTTCTACAATTGTTATACTTACTTTAAGTGTTTCTTTAATTGAGGCATTGATAATTCTTCCTGCTCATATTGCACATTCTAAAGCATTGGATAGAAAAAAATTAGAAAACGGAGAAGAGAAAAAAACAAATAAAATTGATAGATTTTTTAAGAAAATAAATAAAAGTGCAGATACTCTTTTAGGAAAATTTAGAGATACTTATTATGTGCCGTTTTTAAAGTTTTCTTTACATAATAAATTTTTTATTTTTTGTGTTTTTGTAGCCTCACTTTTAATAAGCTTTTCTGCGTTAACAGGAGGTGTAATTAAGAGTTCCTTTTTCCCAAGAATCGCTAGTGATAGAGTGCAAATTACTCTAAATATGCCACAAGGAACGAATGAGAAAATCACAGATTCTTTGATTTCCTATATTGAGGAGAGAGTTTGGTTGGTGAATAAAGAATATACAGAAAAACAAACTGGCAATTTACAAGTTGTTGAAAATATAATTAAAAGAGTAGGTCCGGGAAGCGCAAATGCAACATTAAGTGTAAACCTTTTGCCTGGCGAAACTAGAGATTTTTCATCGCCGGAAATTACAAATGCTATTCAGCAAAAAGTAGGCAAAGTATACGGGGTAGAAAGTTTGATTTTTGGCTCTGGGGGTAACTTTGGTGGGAGCCCAGTTGCAGTTTCTTTATTAGGAAATAATATTAAAGAATTAAAAGCTGTTAAAGACGAACTAAAGGAAGAATTAGAAAACAATCCTTTGTTAAAAGATGTTACAGACAATGACCCTGCAGGAATAAAAGAAGTTAAAATTACCTTAAAAGACAATGCATATGTGTTAGGTCTAAACCTTCAAACAGTTATGGCGCAGGTTCGAAGTGGCTTTTTTGGTTTTCAAGCACAACGGTTTCAAAGGGGGCAAGACGAAATAAAAGTTTGGGTGCGTTATGATAAAAAAGACAGATCTTCTATTAAAAATTTAGATGATATGCGCATTATAACACCAGCAGGAGCAAGAATACCATTTTCTGAAATTGCAGACTACGTTATAGAAAGAGGAGATATTGCAATAAACCACTTAGAAGGAAAAAGGGAAATTCAAATTACGGCAGACTTAAAAGATTTAAGTGCAAGTGAGACCGAAATTTTAGATAATATTAAAACGAATATTATGCCAGAAATTCTGTCGAAGTACCCAACAGTTACTCCTATGTATGAAGGGCAAAATAGAGAAGCCAAAAAAACTACGGATTCTTTAAACCTGGTTGGCCCAATCATTTTACTGTTAATTTATATTGTAATTGCTTTTACATTCCGTTCTTATAGTCAACCAGTTTTACTGATTGTTATGATTCCTTTTAGTATGATTGGTGTTATTTGGGGGCATTATTTTCACAATTTTGCGATTGGAATTTTATCCTTTTTAGGAATTATTGCCTTGATAGGAATTATGGTAAATGATGGTTTGGTGCTAATAGGAAAATTTAATAATTATCTAAAAGAAGGAATAAAATTTGACGATGCTTTGGTAAGAGCAGGTCAATCTCGTTTTAGAGCTATTTTTTTAACTTCATTAACTACGGTAGCTGGTTTAGCACCTTTAATTTTTGAAAAAAGTAGACAGGCACAATTTTTAATACCTATGGCTATTTCAATTGCTTATGGTATTGCTATTGCTACCGTTTTAACATTGGTAATGTTGCCGTTATTATTGTCTGTTTCTAACACCATTAAAGTGGGCGTTAAATGGTTAAAAACTGGTAATGAAATTACTAAAGAAGAAGTAGAAAGAGCTATTATTGAATCTAAATTTGATGAAGATGAAATTTAATAAAATTAAAATAATAATTGTCGTTGTTTTATCGACTTTACCGGGGTTTTCTCAAGATATTCTTACCAAGAAAGATGCATTAAAAATTACTTTAGAAAATAACTTCGGAATTAAAATTGCAAATAATAATTTAGAAGTTGCAAAAAACAATACAAGTATTTATAATACTGGTTTTTTGCCAACAGTAGCTGTTTCTTCAGGTGCAAATTATAGAAGAGATAATCAAACAATTAATCGACAAGATGGCACATCTATAAGTATAGATGGCGCTGTAACAAAATCTTATAATGCATCCCTAAACTTAAATTATACAATTTTTGATGGATTGGGTAGAAAATATAATTATCAGCAATTAAAAGAAACTTATAATTTAACAGAATTACAAGCAAAAGAAACGATTGAAAATACTTATTTACAGTTATTTACAGCCTATTTTCAAATTGCAAGACTGTCAGAAAATAAAAAAAATTTAAATGAAGCTTTATCTATTTCTAAACAAAGATTACAGCGTGCAAAATATCAATACGAATATGGACAATCTACCAAATTAGATTTGCTAAATGCAGAAGTAGATGTAAATAATGATAGCATTACGTCAATAAATGCTCATCAACTATTAAGCAGTGCAAAGCGAGGTTTAAATATAATTTTAGGTGTTGAGAAAGAAGTAAGTTATACAGTAGAAACGAAAGTAGATTTTATTGAAATAATGAATTTTAAAGATCTAAATAAGAAGGTTTTGGTGAATAATTCGCTTTTAAAACAAAATAAAAAAAATATTGCTATTAGCGAGTTTAATATTAAGGTAAACAAAGCTAATTATCTCCCATCTTTAGGGTTAAACACTTCTTATGGTTGGAATAAAAGTGAAAATCCAGCAACTTCTTTTTTAGCTGGATCAACAGCAAACGGATTAAATGCTGGCTTAAGTTTATCTTGGAATGTGTTCGATGGAGGAAGTACAAAAACAAGAGTAGCGAACTCAAAAATTGCTTTGGAAAATCAACAAATTTTGTTGGAACAACAAAAAGTAACTATAGAAAATAATCTAAAAAATACTTGGCAAAATTATCAAAACCAATTGTTCATTCTCAAAGCGCAGGAAAAAAACGTTTTAACTACCCAAAATAATTTTGAGAGAAGCAAAGAACGTTATAAATTAGGTCAAATTACTTCTGTAGAATTTAGGCAAGCACAGATTAATTTAATCAATTCTAAAACAGCCTCTAACAATGCAAAATTTGATGCAAAGTTGATAGAATTACAACTTTTACAACTAAGTGGAGATATTTTAAATATAAGTTTTTAAGAAACTGATTTTGCTCATATATTAAATGTAAGTTTCGATTTACTTTTATGCTCAAATATTAATATATGAGTTTATTAACCTTACCACAAGTTTCTTGGACAAATGGCACCATTATGATTGGTGTATTTGCTTTTGTGTCTTTAGCCTTAGTAGCTGCAGTATTCCTTTTAATCAATAGCGAGAAACCTAAATAGTAATAGTTTAGTGCGTAAAACATGTGTTAGAACCTAAGTTTTCACCTAATTTTTATTTCACTAAATTTATAAAATTAAAGTAAATATATTTTAAATGTTAGAAGCTATAAATAAGTTAACAACCAATTTTGGTTACCTTTTTGAAGAAGATTTAATTTCAGAAATAAGTGAATTAGGAATTTCTAAGGCATTTATAGAAGATTCCAAGATTATAGAAGTTGGAGATTATATAAGGTCGATGCCACTATTAATTTCTGGAGCGATTAAAATTCTGAGAGAAGATGAGCATGGAGAAGAGTTAGTTCTATATTATTTAGAAAAAGGAGATACCTGTGCCATGACGCTTTCTTGTTGCATGGGACAAACAAAAAGTAAAATTAGAGCGGTTGCAGAAACAAACGTAGAACTAATTATGCTTCCAAAAGAAAAAATGTTAGAATGGTTAGGGAAATATAAAACTTGGCAAACATATATTTTACAGAGTTATCATAGTAGAATGGATGAACTACTAGAAGCAGTTGATACAATTGCTTTTTTAAAAATGGATGAACGTCTTTTTAAATACTTAAAAGACAAAGCAATGGTTGTGCATAATGATGTTTTACATGTAACTCATAAAGAAATTTCTGAGGATTTACATACATCTAGAGTTGTTATATCTAGGCTATTAAAAAAACTAGAAAATGAAGGAAAAATAAAGTTGTTTAGAAATAGTATAAAAGTTTTAGAATTGTAACATTAGTTACAGAATAGAAATTTGATACTACTTATTTTTGTAATAAAAAAAAGATGAAGTCACTTACGCTTTTTATACTATTTGCTTTTTTATTTAGTTGTAAAAATTCTCAAAAGCCATCTTACGAAACTAAGAAGTCAGTTTCAAAAAATCAAGAATATCCTGGTAAAAGTTTAATGCAAACGAACTGTTACGTTTGTCACAGTCCAACAGCAGCAGAATCTAACAGAATTGCTCCTCCAATGATTGCCATTAAAAAGCATTATATAAATAAGAACACCACGAAAGCAGCGTTTATAAAATCAATGCAAAGTTGGATTAAAAACCCAACAATAGAAAACGCAAAAATGTATGGAGCTGTAAAACGTTTTGGGTTGATGCAAAAACAAGCCTTCCCAGAAGAAGCTATAAAACTAATTTCAGATTATATGTTTGATAATGAAATTGAGAAGCCAGAGTGGTTTGATGATCATTATAATAGACGCAGAGGCATAGGAATGCAAAATAGGATAAAAAAAATGAGTAATTAATTTTTTAAAAATGAGCAATTTTTCCCAAATTATAAATCAAGATAAATTAGTTTTAGTAGACTTTTTTGCGGAGTGGTGCGGGCCGTGTAAAATGATGAGTCCAATTTTAAAACAAGTAAAAGATGCTTTAGGAGATAAAGTTTCTATTATTAAAATTGATATTGATAAAAATCAACCTTTAGCAACTAAGTATCAAGTTAGAGGTGTACCTACTTTAATTTTATATAAATCAGGTAAACAAGTTTGGAGGCAATCTGGAGCGGTACAAAAAAATGAGTTAGTTTCTATTATTAATAATTTTGGTTGATTATAATAATAGTATTGGTTGAAGAGCATCTGATTAATTTCAGATGCTCTTTTTTGTCTACAGTTCTAAAGTTTGGTTTTCTAATAAAGGAGATAAAATCTTCTTTCATCACGAGCTAAGGGATGATCTCTAACAAAGTTTTCAATTTCTTGAATTTATTTAGAGGATACCAATAATTTAAAAGAAGAGTTTTTTTTCCTTAAAATTTTTTAAACGAGATTAATATCAAGAATCTAAAAAAGCTTTTTAGCCAATATTTTTCTTTACGTTAACTAAAATCTCCCTAAAAAGGGTTTATTTTGTGAAGAGAGAGTTGATGGATAGTATTCCATTAAATTGCAATTTTATTCGATTAATAAATGATTTTATCTGAAAAATTTTGGGAAAATAAGTATAAAACTAATAAAATTGGTTGGGATTTAGGAGAAGTATCGGCACCTTTAAAAACCTATTTTGACCAACTGATAAATAAAGATTTAAAAATATTAATTCCTGGAGGGGGGAATTCCTACGAAGCAGAATACCTTTTTAATAATGGTTTTAAAAATGTATATGTTGTAGATCTTTCTAAAACAGCTTTAGAAAATATAAAAAAAAGAGTTCCAAATTTTCCAAATTCACAATTAATTTTGGGTAATTTTTTTGATTTGAATGATACTTTTGATTTGGCAATAGAACAGACCTTTTTTTGTGCTATAGACCCGAATTTAAGAGAAAAATATGCATACAAAATGAAAGATTTGTTGAAGTCAAAAGGCAAATTAGTTGGGTTGCTTTTTGATGCAAAACTGAATACTGATCACCCACCTTTTGGTGGAAATAGAAAAGAATACACAGCTTATTTCGAATCATATTTTAAAATGGATGTTTTTACAAAATGTTATAATTCATTTCATAATAGGCAAGGAATGGAGTTATTTATTAAACTAACGAAGAATTAAAAAGAATAGAGAAATCAAAGGTAGCTGATTTTATTTGAGGTTTTTGGAGATTTTATTTTTTAAAGGCATATTAGTTTTGAGATCAATACCATTTTTACTTTTCAAATAATGCATTGCACTTTTTGGTAACCAAAGGATTTTTAGATATAAATTATTTAAATCTTTTTTTACGGTAGAAAGTAAAATATTCCTTCTTAAAAACAAGCGCTTCATTTTTTTTTTCAATTATCATATTTATTCCAAAACAAAGGGAAAGAATGTTTTAGTTTTTAAAAACGATTCTAATTGTGCAAGAAAAACAATTAAATTATAATTATTTTTTTAAAGCTTAAGGTCGATTTTAATTCTATAGAAAAGAGAATTTAAATCTGTCTTTTTTTATTTTACTATATAATATTTTAGATTGAAAAATTTCTTTTTATCGCTGAAATTTGATAAGATGAAAGCACTAAACATTAAGTTTTTTCAATGACCTGGGTCATTTTGTAATGTAAGTTTTGTTCCTAATTTAGCTAAAGAATTTAACTATAAATATAGTACTTATGAAAAAAATTATATTACTAATAGCTTTGGTTGTTCTAGGAACAGCGGCTATACAAGCACAAGACAAAGATCAAGTTCAAGATCAAGACCAGGTACATTTAATGTTAGTAGATGGAGATGTTTTACAAATTAGAGATCAACTTCAAACTAGATTAAGAATTAACCAGACATTAAATGATGGAACTGTTATTAGCCCAGATGGGAAATATAGAACTAGAGACCAGAAAAGACTTCGTTTAAAAGATGGTGAATGTTTAGATAAAGATGGCGTTAAATATCGTAATGAATATCAATATAGATATAAAATTCAGCAAGAGAATAAAGGGCTTTCACAGAGTCAAGTTCAAGAACGAAATCAAAATAGAGTTCATTATATGTTAGTTGATGGTGATGTTGTACAGATTAGAAATCGAGAACAAACAAGATTACAACAGCAATTACAATTAAGTGACGGGTCTCAATTAAGTCCAGATGGAGCACTTTTAACAAGAGAGAGAAAACAGTTGCGTTTAAAGGACGGTGAGTGTTTAAATTTAGATGGTAAAATGTATCGAAATACATATACACACAGAAAAATGATCATTCAGAAAAAGATAAATGCAAACAAGAACTTATTAAAAAAGAAAGCTCAAAAAAAGACTACTATTAAAAAAGTAACGAGTAAAAAGAGAAAGTCATAAATCAGTAATAAAAAGGGTTTATAGTTTTATAAACCCTTTTTTAATATAAAATATGATGTGATGAAAAATTTAAAACTAAATAGTATACTAATTATACTCATTGTTTTATTCAGCGATATAACACTGGGACAAAACATTACGGAGAAAGAAGCATCCTATGTTTCTTTAAATGTGAATTTTATTAATGATGCCGTTTTTATGGGAAGAAAAGATTCTATAGCGACTCCATATTTGTATCCTTCAATCCTTTATCACAATAAATCTGGTTTATACGCAAGTGGTTCTTTTTCATATCTAACGAAATCTAGTGAATCTAGAATAGATTTGTTTTTAATTACTGCCGGATATGATTTTAGTATTAAGAAACTTACTGGAGATATTTCATTTACAAAATACTTTTTTAATGATGATAGTTATAACGTTATTTCAGAAGTTGAAGCAGATTTAACTGCTAGTATTATCTATGATTTGGATATCATTAATTTAGGTGTAACAGCCAATACGTATTTTAATAAAAATAATGATTCAGATTTCTTTTTGTCATCAGAAGTTAGTCATGATTTTGTTTCAGAAAAAACAGAATTTCAAATTTCTCCAACGATAGGAATTTATTTCGGAACTCAAAATTTTTATGAAGAATACTATATTAATAATCGTTTTAGTTCTAAAGCAGTGGGTGAAGGAGAAGGAGAAGGAGAAGGAGAAGGAGAAGGAGACGGTAGCACACAAACAACAACTGAAGTAGTAATTCAAGAAAGTGAAAAATTTAATATGATGGCTCTAGAGTTTAGTTTGCCAATGTGGTATGTATATGATTCATTTACATTTATGTTTCTACCAGCAATCGTATTACCTCAAAACTCAACTACTTTGATAATTGACGGTATAGTTACAAAGGAAAATTTAGACACTACTTTTTATGCTGTTATAGGTGTAAGTTATAGATTTTAAACTCTATAAATTTATAATCTTTACTATGTAGTTGATCGCTTTTTTTTTAGCAGCTTCCCTGAAAGTATGATTTCAAATTATGGAGAAATTAGTATTTGTTTTTATCAACATACATTAAATAGCTTTTAGTGAAAAAAGTAGCAGTATTGTTATTTTTAATTGAGTACTCATACTAGATTTCTTACTTATAAAGTTTAAAATTCAAAAAAGGATAGATACACTATTATCCTCAAGTTCTTTGATTCCCAAAATGACTTAACTATAAAATTATCTAAAAATATCGCAATCTGTTTAGAGAGATATTGTTTAAGATTATTAGTAACAAATGTTACAAACTAGTGTTTTAACCTGCCTTAATTTTGTCTAAAATTAATTGAATACAATTATGAAAACTAAATTATTAATAGTAACATTAATTTTACTCTCTTCCTTTATAAGGGGTCAAGAAGTAATTATGTTGACTAAAAGTGAAGTTGTTTCTAAAGTAAAAGAAAACAGCAACACTCTTAAAATATCTCAACAAGATGTTTTGGCTGCAAAAGGAGATTTCCAGCAAACCAATGCAGTATTTTTACCAAACATTACAGCAAGTCATACCGGATTTTCAACAACAAATCCTTTAATGGCTTTTGGTTCTAAATTGAATCAGGAAATATTAACACAAAACGATTTTAATCCTTCTTTGTTAAACAATCCAACAAAAACTCAAAATTTTGCAACAAAGTTAGAAATTCAGCAACCTTTAATCAATTTAGATGGTTTTTATAAGCGAAAAGCTGCAAAATCTAAAATGAATGCAGTGTCTTTAAAAACGGAACGTATTCAAGATTATTTACTTTTTGAAGTTGAAAAATCTTATATGCAATTGCAGTTGGCATATACAGCCGTTGAAGTTTTGGAAAAAGCTTTAGAAGCTGCAAATGCAAATAAAAAAATTGCAGATAATAACTTTAAACAGGGGCTTTTGCAACGGACAGATGTTTTAAATGTTGAAGTACGAGTTACAGAAGTTAAAAATCAGTTACAAACAGCAAAAAGTAATGTACAAAATGCTTCAAATTATATATCATTTTTAATGAATGATGAAAACTATGTTGTTTATAAACCAACAGAAAGTTTAACGGTTTTAAGTTTTAAGGTTGGTAAAAAGATTATTTCTGAAAATAGGCCAGATATAAAAGCGATGCAGCTAGCTTCAAACGGATATGAAGCATTGAATAAAGCAGATAAAATGGCTTTTTTACCGCGTTTAAATGCATTTGGGAGTTATGAAATTTACGATAGCAAAGTTTTTCAAGGAAATGCAAATGGTTATTTAATTGGCGCACAGATAAGTTGGGATCTTTTTCAAGGTTCAAAACGTTTTGGAAAAGCGCAAAAAAGTAAAGCTGAATTTGAAAAATCTAAGTTAGCATATACTCAATATGTTTCTAAAAGTAACTTAGAGTTAAACAAAGTAAAGCGCCAATTATTAGATGCAAAAAACAGATTAAATTTAACAGTTTTATCTGTTCAACAATCTAAAGAATCATTAAGAATTCGCAAGAATAGATTTCGAGAAGGATTAGAAAAGACTTCAGATTTATTAATGGCAGAAACGCAATTTGCACAAAAGCAATTAGAACATTTCCAAACAATTTTTGAACACAATTTTACACAAATTTATTTAGAATTTATAACCAAAGAATAAGCGTCAAAATGAAAAAAAATATACACATCATCTCGTTAATAGTTGCCTCCTTATTCATTATTAGCTGCAGTAGTGAAGATAAAAAAGTAGTAACAGATAATTCGCCTGTAATTAAAATTACAGTTCGTAAAGTTGCCACAAATAGTAATAATCAGTTTTTGTCGGTAAGTGGAAAAATACAAGCGTCTAATAGGACCGATGTAAGTACAAGAATGATGGGGTACGTAAAAAAGGTATACGTAAATGTTGGAGATAAAGTTAAAAAAGGACAGTTGTTAGTATCTATTAATAATACTGATCTCCAAGCTAAAAAAGCACAAGTAAATGCAGGAATTATAAAAGCTAATACTGTTTTTAAGAATGCTGAAAAAAATCACAACCGTTTTAAAAATTTATTTGGGAGTAATAGTATTACCCAGAAAGAAATGGATGATATGACTGCTAATTATGAAATGACCAAAGCAGGTTTAGAATCTGCAAAGCAAATGAAAAACGAAATTAATGCACAATTTGTGTATGCAAATATTATAGCTCCTTTTAGTGGTGTAATCACTAGTAAAAATATAGAAAATGGAGATTTGGCAAGCCCTGGAATCACTTTAATGAGCATAGAGTCTCCTAAAGATTTTGAAGTAATAGCGATGGTTCCTGAAACTGAAATATTACAAATTAAAAAAGGAACAACTGTTAATGTTCTAATCAAATCTATGCAAGAAACACTTAAAGGAAAAGTTAGCGAAGTAAGCACTTCTGCTAAAAATACTGGAGGACAGTATTTAGTGAAAATAGATTTAGAAAAAACAGCTATAACTATATTATCGGGAATGTTTTCTACAGTGCAATTTCCTGTAGAAAGAAAAGTAAAATCGTCATTAGTTTTAATTTCTTTAGATGCAATTGTAAAAAACGGTCAATTATCTGGAGTATATACCGTAAGTCAGAGCAATACAGCAATGCTACGTTGGTTGCGTTTGGGAAGAATTTATGGAAATCAAGTGGAAGTGTTATCAGGTTTAAATTCTGATGAGTCGTATATAGTTTCTTCTGAAACAAAACTATTTAACGGAGCGAAAGTTAGTATTCAGTAGTAATAAATAGTTATTGTATTTATTATAATCTCGCTCAGTTTAAAAAACTTTGCAGGTATCAATAAAATAAAAAATTAGTCAAGAGTTATCGCGTTAAGGATAGCAGTGAAAATACTTTTTTTGCTTTTATAAATGGTAAAAAAAGATTGAAACGAATAGCCTATTAAAACGCCCAAAATATGCATATTATGAAAGAAGGTTTAGCTGGAAAAATTGCAAAAGTCTTTATTGGTTCAAAACTGACAGTGCTTCTAATGATTGTCTTTATGGTTGTTGGTGTGTATAGTTCGTTTTTAATTCCTAGAGAAGAAGAACCACAAATTGATGTGCCAATGGCGGATATTTTTGTTGGTTATCCCGGCGCGAGTCCAAAAGAAGTAGAAACGAGAGTTGTAAAGCCTTTAGAGAAATTAATTTCTAATATTAAAGGTGTAGAATATGTTTATTCTACTTCAATGAATGAAAAAGCAATGGTGATTGTGCAGTTTTATGTGGGCGAAGATATTGAGCGCTCATTTGTTAAATTATACAATGAAATTAATAAGCACATGGATCAAATGCCAGAAGGTGTTACATTTCCATTGGTTAAAACACGTGCGATTGATGATGTACCAATGTTGGGATTAACGCTATGGAGTGAAAGCTATAGTGATTATCAATTAAGCCAAATGGCACAAGAACTAGAAACGGAGATAAAGAAAGTAAATGATGTTTCTATTACACATAAAATTGGTGGAAGAAATCGTCAATTAAGAGTGGTTTTAGACAAAGATAAATTGGCGTCAAGCGGATTAGATTTTTTATCAGTTTCTCAAATGATAAAAGCCAATAACACTCAATTAAGATCAGGGAGTTTTGATAAAAATGATACTGAATTTCTAGTCAATACCGGTACGTTTTTAGCATCTGTTGCAGATGTAGAAAATTTAGTTGTTGGCGTTCAACAGCATCAACCCATTTATTTAAAACAGATTGCTACAATTATCGATGGGCCAGAAGTGCCACAAAATTATGTGTCTTTAGGTTTTGGACAAGCGAGTGAGAAGTCTCAAACGTACAAATCTGAATATCCTGCAGTTACTATTTCTATTGCAAAAAGAAAAGGTGCAGATGCAATGAAGATTGCAGAAGTAATATTAGATAGAGTAAGTCATTTAAGAACAACTTTAATTCCTGATGATGTACATGTAGAAATTACCAGAAATTATGGTGAAACAGCTTCTCATAAAGTATCAGAATTATTATTACACCTTATAGGGTCTATTTTTGCTGTTACTTTGGTTGTAATGCTAGCCATGGGCTGGCGTGGTGGATTGGTCGTGTTTTTATCAGTGCCAATTACCTTTGCTTTGACGCTGTTGAGTTATTACATGTTAGATTATACATTAAATAGAATTACGCTTTTTGCATTGGTATTTGTTACGGGTATCGTAGTTGATGATTCAATTATTATTGCCGAAAATATGCATAGGCATTTTAAGATGAAACGATTGCCTTTTAAGCAAGCTGCTTTATACGCCATTAACGAAGTTGGCAACCCAACAATTCTAGCTACGTTTACTGTAATAGCCTCTGTTTTACCAATGGCTTTTGTTTCTGGTTTAATGGGGCCTTATATGGCGCCAATGCCAATTGGAGCTTCAATAGCAATGATTTTATCATTATTTGTAGCCTTAACAATTACACCTTATTTAGGATATATTTTCTTAAGAGAAAAAGATAAAAAAGGAGGAGTAGAGAAAGTACAAAAACCATTAGAAGAAACTTTTATTTATAAAATTTATAACAAATTTGAAAGACCTCTATTAGAGAGTAAAGCAAAACGTTGGCTATTTTTAGGAGGAACTTTTGTCTTGTTAATGGGAACAATGGTCTTATTTTTTACAAAATCTGTTGCGGTAAAAATGTTACCTTTTGATAATAAAAACGAATTTCAGATTGTAATAGATATGCCAGAAGGTACAACTTTAGAAAGAACAGGAGTTGTTACCCAAGAGATTGCTCAATATTTATCGACAAGGCCAGAAGTGGTGAATTACCAAAATTATATTGGTACTTCTGCGCCAATTACTTTTAATGGTCTGGTGCGTCATTACGATTTACGTGGAGGAAGTAATATGGCAGATATTCAAGTGAACTTGGTTGATAAAGGTGAACGAGATATTCAAAGTCATGGAATTGCAAAATTATTAAGACCAGAAATTCAGAAAATAGCCTCTAAATATGATGCAAATGTAAAGTTGGTTGAAGTTCCTCCGGGCCCACCAGTAATGTCAACGATAGTTGCTGAAATTTATGGACCTGATTACGATGAGCAAATGAACATTGCAAATAGTGTTCAGGATATATTAAAAAACACAGTGGATGTAGTCGATGTAGATTGGATGGTTGAAGCGAATCAAAAAGAATATCAATTTGAAATAAATAAAGAAAAGGCAATGTTGTATGGGGTTGCTCCTCAGCAAATTGCATATACAATGCACAGGGCTTTATCTAACAGTCCTATTACAAATTTATATGATGAAAATGCTGTAAATCAAGTTGGATTGGTTTTGAGTTTAGATGAAAAAGAAAAATCAACAATTTCTGATATTTCTCAATTGAAAGTGAAATCTAAACAAGGAAACATGATTCCTATTGCAGATTTGGTTGAAATTAAAGAAACAATTGCTGCGAAAAGTATTTATCGTAAAAACCAAAAACGTGTAGTTTATGTAATGGCGGATATGGCTGGAGAGTTAGAAAGTCCTGCTTATGCCATTTTAGGAATGGAAGAAAAGTTGCGTAAAATAAAATTGCAAGAAGGCTATACTTTAAATGAAATGTATTTGGGTCAGCCAGATTTTGAAGATAATTATACCGTAAAATGGGACGGAGAATGGCAGATTACATTAGAAGTTTTTAGAGATTTAGGAATCGCATTTTTAGGAGCTATTATCTTAATTTATATTTTAATTGTTGGGTGGTTTCAAAATTTTAAAGCTCCGATAGTTATGATGGTTGCCATACCGTTATCACTTATAGGAATTATTTTAGGTCACTGGATTATGGGTGCATTTTTTACAGCTACTTCATTTATTGGAATGATTGCTTTGGCCGGAATTATGGTAAGAAACTCCGTCTTATTGATTGATTTCATCAACTTAAGATTGGCAGATGGTGTTCCTTTAAAACAAGCTGCAATTGAAGCAGGAGCAGTGAGAACTACCCCTATTTTATTAACTGCAGGAACTGTGGTCATAGGAGCATTTGTCATCTTATTTGATCCAATTTTTCAAGGATTAGCAATCTCTTTAATGGGTGGAACAATTGTTTCAACTGTTTTGACTTTGTTGGTTGTGCCACTAGTATATTATATGATTGAACGTAAAAACTATAAATAATGAAATTAGTATTAGTTACCGCGGTTGAAGAATTTCAAAAAGATGTTTTAAAAATCTTTACAAAAGCAGATATTAAAAATTTTAGTAGTGCAGATATTGCTGGGTATAAAAATGCACCCTCATTGTTAATGGATTCTAATTGGTTTTCAGCGGGAAAAATTGGGAATGAGTCAATTATGTTTTTCTCTTTTACCAATAAAGATAAAATTGATGATTTATTCAAAATCATTGAAGAATTCAATAATCATGTTGAAACAAATAATCCAATAAAAGCGATTGTTGTTCCAATAGAAAAATTTATATAAACTTAAAAAATAAATAGAAATGTTAAATAAATATTTTAGAGCTATCGTTGGTGTAATGGTTTTGTTAAGTGTTGTGCTTACAGTGTATGTTAACCAAAATTGGATTTGGTTTACTGTGTTTATAGGAATAAATATGTTGCAATCTGCCTTTACTAAATGGTGCTTATTGGAAACAATTTTAATGAAATTAGGAGTAAAAAAATGATTCTTTAGACGCTAAATCAGAGCACAAATAAATTCTAAAAAAAATATTTTCAGGCAAGGTTCATTTATTTATGTTATAAATTTTATGTTTAATAAGTTGATATTTGTCATTTTATAGGTTGTTTTAGATTCTTAAATTTGAGCTATTAATGTATTAAAATTTCATAAGATGAAAAGAATATTACACGCTACAGATTATTCAGAAAACGCAATACCTGCGTTAAAATATGCTTTTAGTTTAAGTGAAAAATTAAATGCAAGTTTATTTGTAATTCATGTTTTTGATTATCCAACAGTTTTCAGCAAAGAGCTTGCAGAACCTTATCAAAATCTTGAAGAAAAATCGTACAAAATACATTACCAGAAACTAGTTGATTTTTGCACAAAAAATTATGAAGGTGACATAGATAAATTAGATCTAAGTTTTGATGCAATTGAAGATAAATCCATCGTAAAAGGAATTATAAAAAAAGCAAATAACCTAAATGCAGATTTGATAATTACTGGTACTAAAAGTGAGAAAGTATTGAAAGAATTACTTTTAGGAAATACAGCAAAACAACTTATTGAAAAAGCACCATGCCCTATATTGACAGTTCCAAAAGAACAAAATTCTCTTGAGATTGATACAATAGTTTATGCTTCAGATTTTGAAGAAAATGATATAAGCGCAATTTATGATTTAGTTAAAATAGCGGAACCATATAATGCTACTATAAAAATTGTTCATATTTCATTAAAAGAAGATGATACGGACAGAAATAAAATGGATTGGTTTAAAGAACTATTAAATGAAAAAATTAAATATGATAAAATTGATACAGAAATAATCTATTCTGAAGATGTTTTTGAGGCATTAAAATCTTATTTAAATGAAAAAAAAGCAGACATGGTTACAATGTTAGAAAGAAGCTCAAAAGGAATAATGAAAATGCTTTTCCACACAGATTTAGTTAAAAAAATGGAAACCTTGGGTAATATTCCATTAATGAGTTTTAATGAAGATCAATTATAATAATGTTAGGTAAAAACTTTAAAAATAAATAAAATGGAAAGAAGGATATATAGAATATTAATTGTTATTTCACTATTGCTAGGGTTTTATCTTTTTACAATAAAAGATTCTCATTCTGTACTTTTTTTAGCAATAACTTTAGGTTTAATTTTTTTTCTTTTCAGCGGAGGTATTCATGGATTGTTAGCGCATTCAATAAACCCAAAACTAAAGAGATATACCATTGCATACCCACTGATAATGGCCTTATTTTGGGTTTTTCTATTAATGATTTTAATCTTTTTTGTCCTGCCTATATTTTGCCCAGACTTTCTTTATAAGTTGTAAGTTTATTTTCTTAATTCGTCTTTTTAAATCATTTTAAATATTTATTTGAAATGATTTTTTTATTGAAAATATGTTCATGTGATTTATTTTAAAGTAGCTCATTCGTATTTTTTTGGGTTGTATACTGCCAAAAAATAAGTGCTTTAATAAGTACAAAAAAAAGGGCATCAACTATAAGAGATGCCCTAATAAACTGCCAAAATCGGCTTGTTAATTATTAAATACTAAACTTTTTTATATAGAGGATCTGCTCCAATTGTTCCTGTTAAAGTTTCCAAATAAGTCTCAGATTTTACAGTCTTAAATAATTGTGTTACTTTTTCTAAACGATTCATTATGTCCATTTCAGAAACTAAAAATTGGTTGTTTGGATTCGCTAGGAAATCTTCTAAGTATTTTATTTGATTTCCATAAAAGACAATATCTCTTTGTTGTTTTATTTTCAATCTTGCTTTATACCAATCGCTATTTACAACATAATCTCTATCGAAATATTTACGTAATTCTAAATCACTAATATCTTTTCCTTCATAGTTTCCATAGGCCATTATGTGCAGTAGAATTTTTAAGGGAGGAATGGCAGCAGCAATACTTCCATCTTCAAAATAGTTTAATGCAACTTTCTGTTGAGCCTCAGTTATGTTTTTAATTCCATCTGCATAATCTTCTAATCCTTGCAGTTCAGGTTGTAGCATTCTGTCACTAAAGACAGCAGTAGGTTCGTCAAAAATTCGATTCATACATCTGTAAGAGAAAGTTTTAGTAATTCTATAGCCTAATCTGCTTGCTAAGATGGTTTCTCCTTCATATTCAAAATCTTCAATTTTTTCTAAAGAACCATTTGCGATTAAAGCTTTGGGGTCTCTATCAATTGGTTCTAATCTTGCCCAAATTTCAGGAATTAATAAACTGACATCATGATCAATTTTATTTTCTGAACCTACATAACCTGCAGCAGTACTAAATCCATTAGATTCTGTTAAGATATGCGATAATAAAGCATTGTTTAAATCGGTTGTTGGCGTGAGCATATTAAAAGGTGCTTTTGTTAAAGCTCCTTCAGAACCTGCACCTGTTGTTGATGGTGACTTGCCTGTTAAACTACAAATGAAATCCATAAATAATTCTGGAGCTTCTTGATAGTGGATAGGATTGTAAACTGCTAAAGGTCTTATACCAGCCGCTTTGTCTACCGGGTTATTTCTTCTTCCTGGTAAAACCGCATTTACGACATGATTTACGGGTTCATCTAAGTTGATTTTTCTTACCAAACGAACTCCAATATCAGCTAAATAAGTTTCTTCAGTTTCTGTAATATTTAAACTTGGTTCTAAATAGCGAGGATTTTTTGTAGGTTCTCCTTGTACAATTCTAGTATGAGAAGGTACTACAAAATACTGTTCCTTTTTATCACTTTTAACAATACTCTCTACAAAATCCTTTACAGGTTGTGTATATTTATCAAAGTTGATAGTGTCTTCATATAAAGCAATGGCATCTGCTTTTTTTAGCAATTCATAATTGGTTAAGAAACGGCCATCAGCAACTAAATCTTTTTCTGCATGTTTATCATAACCTCTTACTATAGCTTCATCTGGTCTTTGAAATAAATGAGCTTCACAATTGGTTAATAATTTTAAACTTTTATTTGTGAATTCTGGATTTAAATTTGATAATTGTTCTCTAGGCAAAGTAATAGATGCCGTAATATCATCTTCTGTTTGAATTTTTTCAGAAGGAGAAAAGTCTGAACGCAATTTATTTAGCATCCAATTTCCTTTTTCATTGAAGCCAACACGAACATAACTACCAACAACAGGTGTATTGTTATGTAATAAACCAGTACCTTTTTGTCCGTTGATAATTTCTACAGACATATAGTCTTTCCAGTTTAACTCACCATGCGCTTGTCTGTATAAACGTTTTACAAATAAAACTAAAGAGCGAATATGAACAGGAATACCTTTTAAGAATTCATTAAATTCATCTGAATTTTCTTCAGAAGGAATTAATAATTTAACGGCAGAACTTAGCGTTCTTTTTTCGCTTAAAAAGGTTCTAGATTTTGGTCTTTCTGGATCTTTTATTTTCCAACGAGTGGAATATTCAAACTCTATAATTTCATCTGCTTTTTTAAAATCTTCTTCGATATTTTGAATGTTAAAATTACTATAGGTAATCGCATTTTGCATCGATTTAGAAATCTCAGATTTTCCACCACCAGAAACGGTGCAGGGTTTATGGCAGAAAACTCCTTCTGCGAATGTATCTACAATTCTCCATAAATCTACAGACTCATGTTTGTCTAATCTAAACTTATTTCCGGTTGGGTGAACATATATCTTATAAGGAGACAATGTAAGTTTTTGCTCTCTACTGTTGTGCATCCAAGTAATACTATTTGTATTGATGTTTACATAAGAAAACTCAGGAATATAGATGATGTTTGGGTATTTTTTATCCACAGCGTAGTTTTCTGGCTTAACTTCAATGGTATCTCCTAGAAGTTTTTTTACACCTTCAAAAGTATGTTCGAAATTATGAAACTCAGAATAGTCTCTACCATCTAAAGTATCTCCCATAACTCTTCTTGCAAATGCAATTGCACCTCCAGCGTGTTCTTCTTCTACTAAGCCAAATAAGTTAGCGGAGTAGCTAATTTGAGTTTTAATTTCTTTTTTAGAATAGCCATAGTAGTTGTCTGCAATTAAGGTAATTACAACACCTCTGTCATCCCTGCAGGTAATTTTAAAAGCACCACCTTCGTTATAAATTTCATTTTCATCTTTCCAACACATACCCTCTTTTTTCTGACGATCAGTAGCATCATTAAAATGAGGTAAGCCAACATCTTTCTTTTTTAATTCTTTTAATTGGGGTGCTAAAATAATACACCCAGTGTGGCCTGTCCAATGCTCCGTGTCCAATGCAGCATCATTTTGAGCTAAATTAGGATCTCCTGCATTCCCGAAAATAGATTCTACAAAATCTAAATTACTTACCAAATTTCCTGGGACAAAAAATCGAACTTCTAAAGATTTTTTTGTGATGACACCTTTTACCTCTGGACAAACTATAGGTCTTAATAGCATTGAAGCCATTACTCTAGCTTGCTCTTTTTGACTTGATGTAAATGGTAATGTTTTTAAATCTTCCGATGGATTAAAAGCGGCATTCAAAAAATGGGCAAATACTACTTTTGGCACTTCTTTTTTATCTAAAGGAACGGGTAAATTTCCCTCAACAATATGAAAAGTGCCTTTTGTGGTTCTTTTATCATGCAAAGGATTATTTAAAATTCCTTGTTTTACCCTGCTAGAAGTAACTAAATCACTTTTAAAAGAATCTCCATCTGGTGGTAAACTTACCTCTCTGGCTTGTCCTTTTTTTGATAAAATTAAGGTGTTATTTGGTAAAATAATTGGTTTGTCAATAGATACATCTTTTAAATAGTCATCTATAAACTGTTGTATTCTTTTATCTACAGGAGAATGATGATTAGATAATAATCTCGATTTTTCTTGTAAACTTTTTATAAGTCCACTCGTTAATGCTTCAAATTTAGGATCTAAAAAGGTATCAGAGCTATCTGTTTTATCTTTAAATGTTGGTTGGCCTAATGAAGCTAATTGTAAGTTAATAAACTGAACAATGTCTTTTCTAGTTTCTTGCATGGTGTTTCACTTGATATTATTAGTATAATTTCTAGAGCAAAACTAAAACAAGAATTATTTGTAAAAACTGTTAAATATCATGTTTCAAGTATATTTTAACGAATACGATTGAGTGGAATAAGACTAAATAAAAGATTTATTTTAAGCCTAGTTTTTCTAAAACTATCGGAACAAGTCTTTCCACAAATTCTGCATAGGCCTCTTTAGAAGGATGGAGACCATCACTTGCAACTAATGCAGGATTTGTTAATCCTTGTTCAGTAATATCAGTAATATTTAAAAAAGTAATATTATTTTGAATGCAGTATGATTGAGTAAAATCATTATATTTTTTAATTTCAGCTGAAATTGTTGAATTTCCATTTCCAAAAGGAGTAAAAGCATAATCTGGAATTGATAAAACGACTAATTTTTTAGAATCTCCTCCAACAGATTGAATAGCTATTTTTACCAATTCAGGAAATTCTTCTTCAAAAATTGAAAAAGCTTTATTTTGATATTGATTATTAACCCCAATTAATAACGTTGCAAAACTATAATTTGAAGTTAGATTTTCTGAGTTGATGGCACTAATTAAATTAGAAGTTGTCCATCCTGTTCTAGCAATTATCTCTAAAGGGAAAGAACTTTTATTGTCTACCCTGATTAAAAGAGAGTCTACCAATTGTACTGGAAATCTACATTTTGCACAGACACTTTGTCCTATAGTATAACTATCTCCTAAGGAAAGTATTTTAAAAGTTCCGTGTTGAGAAACATTTTCATCCTTTATAATTATATCCTCTTCAATTTCTAGTATTTCGTCCTTAGAGCTACTGCAAGAAAAAACCATCAGAAAAAAAACACTGAGGATACTACTATAGAACAGTTTCTTCATCTTCTGTAATGTGATTTTAATTATTTAAAAGCATTTAAACCAGTGACATCTAAACCTGTAATTAATAAATGGATATCATGAGTTCCTTCATATGTAATAACACTTTCTAAATTCATCATATGACGCATAATAGAATATTCACCTGTAATTCCCATTCCGCCTAACATTTGTCTTGCTTCTCTGGCAATTTTTATCGCCATATCAACATTATTTCTTTTCGCCATAGAAATTTGAGCAGAAGTAGCTTTTCCTTCATTTTTTAAAGTGCCTAACCTCCAAGCTAATAATTGCGCTTTGGTGATTTCTGTAATCATTTCAGCTAATTTCTTTTGCTGCAGTTGAAATTGACCAATTGGTTTACCAAATTGCTCACGTTGTTTACAATAGCGTAAAGCAGTATCATAACAATCCATGGCAGCACCAATTGCCCCCCAAGCAATTCCATAACGCGCAGAGTCTAAGCATCCTAAAGGACCTCCAAGTCCAGATTTGTTTGGCAATAGGTTTTCTTTTGGCACTTTTACGTTATCAAAAATAAGCTCACCAGTTGATGATGCTCGTAAAGACCATTTATTATGAGTTTCAGGAGTAGAAAAACCTTCCATTCCGCGCTCTACAATCAATCCATGAATTCTACCTTCTTCATTTTTTGCCCAAACAACAGCAATTTGTGCAAAAGGTGCATTTGAAATCCACATTTTTGCGCCATTTAAAAGATAATGATCTCCCATATCTTTAAATTTTGTTTCCATTCCTGACGGATTAGAGCCGTGATTAGGTTCTGTTAAACCAAAACAGCCCATCCATTCACCCGAAGCTAATTTTGGTAAATATTTTTTACGTTGTTCTTCATTCCCATAAGCATAAATAGGATACATTACTAATGAAGATTGTACAGAAGCGGTAGAACGAACACCAGAATCCCCACGTTCAATTTCTTGCATAATTAACCCGTAAGAAATTTGATCTAAACCTGCACCGCCATATTCTTCAGGAATATAAGGTCCGAAGGCACCAATTTCTGCCAAACCACCAATAATTTGAGTTGGAAACTCTGCTCTTTGAGCGTATTCTTCAATAATTGGAGAGACATCACGTTTTACCCAATCACGAGCTGCTTCACGAATCAATTTGTGTTCCTCGGTCAGTAAATCGTCTAAATTATAATAATCTGGTGCTTGAAATAAATCAGGTTTCATATAGTTTGTCTTAAATGTATAGTTTGTTAAAACTAGAATTTTTATAAATGTCTAATTTCCAACAAATTTATCAAATATTGTTTAATTTTATAATATTTTTAGTTAAAAATGAACATGTAAATATTTAAATAAAAATACATAATTTTTGAAGTTCATGTTGCCAAACCTTTAAAAAGTTATTGATTTCGTTTAAGTTTGTATTGATGAAGTTTACTTTAGGAAAAAAAGAACGATTAAAAAGTAGAAAATTGATAGAAAGACTGTACAAAGAAGGCAAGTCTGTAAAAGCTTTTCCATTAAGGATGGTGTATTTACAAATAGACCATACGTCAAGTTTTCCTGCGCAAGTTGGTGTTTCTGTTGCCAAAAGAAATTTTAAAAAGGCTCCCGATAGAAATCGTTTAAAAAGATTGATGCGTGAAACTTATCGTTTGCAAAAAGAAATTGTGTACAATCATGTTGAGAAACCTTATGTATTTATGATTTCGTATATTGGGAAAGAAGAAAAAGCCTACGAAGAAATTTTTTCTAAAATGGATAAATTATTGAATTTATTTGTGGAGGAAGTAAAAAATAATTCACATGAAAAACTTTAAATTAAAAAAGAATACGATTTTATTTTTATTAGTTGGAACGCTTTTTTTAACGTTTTCATTTAAATCAAAATTCTTTGAAGTTGCAAAACAGATAGAAATCTACAATACACTATTTAAGGAATTAAATATGTATTATATTGACGAAATAAATCCTGCAGAATTTACAAATAAAGCCATAAAAAATACTTTAAAAGATTTAGATCCTTATACAAATTTTTACAATGAACAAGATGTGGAAGACGCCAAAATGAGAAGAGTAGGTGAGTATTCTGGAATTGGTACTGCTGTTTATTATATAAAAAAAGGAATTCAACTAAAGGAGATTTACAAAGGGTTTTCTGCCGATAAAGCAGGCTTAAAAGCAGGAGATGTTATTATTTCTATTGATGGTCAGTCACTTAAAAACATGGAAAGAGAGCAACTTTCTATGTTGTTAAAAGGAGTTCCGGATAGTAAAGTATTTGTAGAAATTGAGCGTCAAGATAAAATTATTAAAAAAGAATTAATAAGAGAGAAAGTTGTTGTTAATCCTGTTCCTTTTTATAAAATGATAGATGATGAAATAGGTTATATTACCTTAACTCGCTTTAACAACAAAGCCTCGTCAGAAGTGAAAAAAGCATACAGATCCTTAAAGAAGGAGGGGATGAAAAGATTGGTGTTTGATTTAAGATATAACCCTGGAGGATCCCTTCTAGAAGCAATTAATATTTCAAACTTTTTTATTCCAAAAGGAAAAGTAATTGTTACCACAAAAGCCAAAATTAAAAAATGGAGTAATACGTATAAAGGAACAAATGAACCTTTAGATTTAAAAATTCCGATCGTAGTTTTGGTTAATGGACGTTCTGCATCGGCATCAGAAATAGTAAGTGGTTCTTTGCAAGATTATGATAGAGCTGTAATTATGGGAGAACGTTCTTTTGGAAAAGGGTTAGTACAACGGTACAGAACTTTAACGTATGGAAATCAATTAAAATTGACAATCTCTAAATATTACACCCCAAGTGGAAGATGTATTCAAGAATTAGATTACACCAATAGAAATGCTAAAACTGGCAAGGTTCCTAAGTTTTCTGATAACCAAATTAATGAATTTAAAACAGAAAATGGAAGAACCGTTTTTGATGGAGGAGGGGTAATGCCTGATGTAGAAATAAAAACATCTAAAAGAACTGATGTTACTAAGAAACTAATAAACTCTAAAGCAATTTTTAACTTTGCTGCTGATTATTATTATAAAAACCCAAAAATTGTAGCTGCTGAAAATTATAAATTTTCAAAGACAGATTTTAAGAGTTTTACTGCTTTTTTAGAAACGGATACAACTTTTGTAACAGAACAAGAGCGTTTGTTTAAGGCGGCATATATGCTTTCTGAAAATAGTAATATTTCCAGAGAATATGAAAAAATAAAGCAGAAATTATTAGTGGCTAAAATTAATGAAATAACTAAAAATCAAGATATTATTAAAGTATTATTAGAAGAAGAGGTTTTAGAAAAATACTATTATAAAGAAGGAGTTTATAGGCATCATTTAAAAAATGATGAAACCATTTCTGAAGCCGTTCAATTGCTTAAAAATGAAGATGCTTATAATAATATTTTATCAGGGAAATAATTTTATATTTGCACCTCAAAAATTAATATGTCAAAAGCCAAAAATATAGAGAGAACAAGAGCTCAAGAATCTACAAATGCCATAGAAAAATTATATATTTCTATGCGTCATTTATTTAGTAGAGGTTTTTATAAGCCAATGGGAATTTCAGGGGAAACTCTGCGTAAATCATTGTTGCTTTTACGACCAGAAATTTATGGTTCTATTGCAGAAGAAAGAACAGAGCTAGATGGTTTAGTTTATGTTATAGAAAGACTTCCAGAAGGAATTGAAGAATGTCAATTTATTAATTTAACGGCAGACGAAGGTTATAAAAACTCTCATTTTGAAGCAATTATTCCGGCAAAAAGAAGAAGGAATTGTTACAGAATTGATAAAGATCAAATGAATATTGAGATTACGAGAGGAAGATCTGAAATCTATGATATTTTAACCCATTTAACTTTTTTATTCGTTGAATCTCATAAGATTCAAGAAAGGGTTTCTCTTAATGATGGAGAAGATTTCATTAGAGAATGGAAATATTTAGAAGACGTTGTTTTATATCATAAATCAATTTCAGAAAAAGAGAAAGAGGTTTTAATAGCCCATTTAGGAAGTATTTTAGGACGGACTTATGACGAAGTTTCAGGACTTTATCAAGTATTTTCATCAGAGAAAAATCCACTTAAATTTTTCAATCTAATTTATTGGTTAGGCAAGTTAGCAATAAATGAAGTCTTTGAAAATAAAAAACGGACAGTTACTTTTAGCTCAGTTTTAATTGAAGAAATTGGTCATCATATATACGGTGAAATTTGGGCTAATAATATTAAAAAAGTGCTGAAAGAAAATGTACTTCTACAAAGACCAATACATATTATTAGTGCGAACATGCATAGTGTTTTAAATGCAATTTATGCAAAAGGTGCTTTACCAGAAGAAGCAAAAAAGTATGAAGGATTTGAATTATATCAATTGCTAAGTAATGCTGATAGTAAACCTTTGCAGAAAAAAGTGAAAGATTATGCTTCACAGAACGGACTGCTCTATGTGAAAGATTCATCTGGAACCAATATTAACGTACAAATAATTGATACGGATAAAATAAATTTTGATGTTTCACCGTTTAGAAAAGTAAATTCTATAGAAGAAAATGCTGTTATTATTGTAATGGACTATGCTTTTGGAGAACAAGCTTTTGAAACCATGGATGAGTTGCTAAAACCTTATGGTGATAAAAAGAATAAAATTCATTTAGATGTAAAGTCGGTTTCCATTATGGGAAAAGCAGGAATTTTAGAAGGAGGGAAAGGAGATGTTATGATACCCTCTGCCCATATTTTTGAAGGAACCGCAGACAATTACCCTTTTAAAAATGAGTTATCTAAAGAAGATTTAGAGGGTTTTGGAGTGCAAGTTTTTGATGGTTCTATGATTTCAGTTTTAGGAACATCATTACAAAATAAAGATTTGTTAAAGTTTTTTCATGATTCTACCTGGAATGTAATTGGTTTAGAAATGGAAGGAGCACATTATCAAAAAGCCATTCAATCTGCATCAAAAATTAGAGGGAATATTTCTGAAAATGTAAAAGTAAGATATGCCTATTATGCTTCAGACAACCCTTTAGAAACCGGAGCAACATTAGCTTCTGGAGGTTTAGGGATGACAGGTGTTACGCCTACATATGCCATCACTCAAAAAATATTAGAACAAATTTTTTAATAGTCAAAGACTAATTTTACAACAAAACGAAAACAATGTCAACAGATCAAAAGAACAACGAAGAAGAGGTAGATTTAGGATCTCTATTTGTCATTATAGGTAGAGGTTTTTCTAATTTTTTCAATTTTATTGGAAATATTTTTAAAGAGATTTTTCATGCCTTAATTGTAACTTTAGTCTTTTTAAAGCTACATATTGTAAAAATTGGAATTGCTGCAATCTTGGGAGGAGTTTTAGGAATCTATCTAGAAGTTAAAACACCTGAAAGATTTGGTTCAGACTTATTGGTAGAGCCTAATTTTAAAAGTGCAAGACAATTATATAACAATGTAAATTATTATAATGATTTAGTGAAGCAAAAAGATACTGCCAGTTTAGCACAAACTTTTAAGCTAGATAAAGAAACGGCTGCTTCTCTTAAGGAATTCACGATAGAACCAGTAAGAAAGGAGAATGACATTATAAATTCTTACAATGATTTTATATTAAAGGTAGATACTACCACAGTAAAAAGCTACACATTTGAGGAGTTTAAGGCCTCTTTTAAAGATCTAGATTATAAAATTCATCAAATTAATGTAATTGCCGAAAAAAATGATGTTTTTAAAAGTTTAGATGATGTAATTATTTCGTCAGTTGTAAAAAACAAATATTTTAATAGACTAAAATATTTAACAAACGAAAATCTAAACAGAACAGATTCTCTTTTAAGACAAAACCTAGGGCAAATAGACTCCTTAAGAAAAGTCTATATGCAAGTGATGATTGAAGAAGCCAAAAAGCAAAGTTCAGGAACCAATATTGATTTAGGAGGAACAAAAAGAACGACGAAAGAATTGGAATTATTTGAAACCAATAGAAAAATAAATGCTGATTTAGAAGGTGTAGTTATCGAGAGATCAGAAAAATATGAAGTAATTAATGTTATTTCAAACTTCCAACCGATAGGTTATCAAATAAAGGGAGTAACTAAGAATTATGTGTTTTTATTAGCCGCTTTTGGGGCAATGCTTATGGTCTTATTTTTATTATTAAAGCAATTAAATAATTATTTAAATAATTATAAAAAATAAGAACCGAAAGGTCTCTTCTTAGAGCAGGAGAATTATGTTTTATAAAGAGATTTTGCCATCTTTAATGCAAGTATTTCAATGTGAATAAGTTTTAGAAGGGATATAAGGTTAAAGCTAGGTTCTATAAAATACATTGAACATAGAAGTAGTTTTATTACAAAAGAAGAGTTAAAGAAATTAGCAAGGCTTCTGCTAAAAAATTGGCCATGAAAAAAAATTGAGAAAGATATAATGGTAATTAGAGAAACTAATTTAGAAGGGTGTTTTATAATTGAACCCGCAATTTTTAATTATGGAAGAGAATCTTTTTTTGAAAGTTTTAATCAAAAAATTTTTGAAGAAAAAACAGGACTAAAAGTCAACTTTATACAAGATAATCAATCAATTTCTCAAAGAGGTGCATTACAGGGTTTGCATTTACAAAAAGGGGAGTTTGCTCAGGCAAAATTAGTGCGAGTTATTAAAGGTAGGGTTTTAGATGTTGCTGTTGATATAAGGCCTGGGTCAAAAACATATGGTGAACACGTCTCAATTATTTTGTCAGAAAAAAATAAAAAACAACTATTTGTTCCAAGAGGATTTGCTCATGGATATTCTGTTTTAGAAGACAATACTGTGTTTTCTTATAAATGTGACAATTATTATTGTCCTAATCACGAAGGAGGTATTGTATTTAATGACGAAGACCTTAATATAGATTGGGTATTAAATAAGGAGGAGGTTTTGTTATCTTTAAAAGACAATAAATTAATGCCCTTTAAAGAGCTTACATAGAGTCATTAGACATTTAAATTAATATTATACTTTCTGTAAGATTTTTTTATGATCAATTTTTTTAATAAATTAACTAACTTAGACAGTCATACGAAAGAGGTTTTTTTAAAATCTTCTACAACGATTATTATTCAGATTATAGGTGTTTTAGCAAGATTAATTACAAGTATTATTCTTGGAAGAATTCTTGGAGCAGCTGGTTTGGGAGAAGTGAATTTAATTAACCAAGTCATCACAATTGTTATGGTCATATCCATGTTTGGTATGGATCATGTTTTGGTGAAAAAGATAGCTATAGGATATTCTAATAATAGTTCTAATACTATTGGAAATACAATCTTTACGGCATTATTAGTTAACGTTTCCATTGCAATTATATTAACAGTTTTAGGAGTTTTTGGTTCAGGATATATTGCTTCTTTTTTTAATAATACAAAACTTCAAATTCCATTAATTATTGGGTTTATTGTTATTGTTCCTCAAACGATTGGGAGTGTATTTGTTTCTGGTATTAATGGATATAGAAAGATCTGGCAAAGTAGGTTATTCAAAGACTTTTTAACTTCATTAATTGTGTTATTAGGTGTTGGTTTGTATCTTCTTTTTAATATTGAAATAACTTTAATCTCTATAATTTTAATTTATGCAATTGGTCGTATAATTACTTTTATAGTTGCAACTATTTATTGGAAGCACCTCTATAGACCGGTTTTTACGAGGGGATTTATTGATAGAACAATGCTTAAAATGGCTGTTCCTTTACTTTTTGTTTCTGCTACGACATTGCTTGCTTCCTCTGTTGATATATTAATGTTAGGTTGGTTGAGTGATACTTCTAAAGTTGGTTTATATACTGTAGCCACAAGATTAGTTTTGTTTGTTGCCTTTTTTTTACAAATTACAAATGCTGCAATTTCACCCAAAATCGCAACTTTCTTTGCTAATAATCAATTAAAGGAAATGAATATAATGGTAAAGCAAGTAACATTTTGGCTTATCATTATTGGTTTAATTTCTACATTATTTTTCTTGATATTTGGTAAATCTATTTTAGGGTTTTGGGGTAGCGAATTTTCTGGAGCTTATATTTGTTTAATAATTTTATGTTTTGGTCAGTTTATGAATATTTCTACTGGGTGTTCAGGGGTCTTATTAATTATGTGTGGTCATGAAAAAGTTTTTAGTTATATATCGGGCTTTTTTTTAATGCTAAATATTGTTTTAAATTACTTCTTAATAATTAGATATCATGAAGTTGGTGCAGCTATAGCAACAACTATAACAATGGTTGGAGAAAATATTACTCGAGTTATTGTTGCAAAACAAAAAACAGGTGTTTTAACTACACCAATAGGTTTATTGAGAAAATAATGATTTCTCATAATTTAAAAATTGATAAAAAATGCAAATAACAGCGATAATTGTTACTTATGCGGATAGATTTAATTTACTTAATCAAGTTATTGATTCTTGTTTTAAAAGTAGTGTTTCTAATATTGTAGTGGTGGATAATGATTCTCATGAAAATAGTAAGAGTCAGCTTAGAAATTTGTTAGAAAACCATAAAGATACAATAACAGTGTTATGGAATACATCTAACTTAGGTTCTGCAAAGGCATATAAACAAGGTCTGCAAGAAGCTAATAGAGCAAATAGTTGTGATTATATTTGGTTGTTAGATGATGATAATAAACCGAAAGAAAAAGCTTTAGAAACTTTAAAAAAATATTGGAAAAAAAAACCAAAAGATGTGGCTGCTTTATTATCATTTAGACCAGATCGAGAACAATATAAACAAGCTGTTATAGAAAATAATCCTAATTTAGTTTTAGGAAAGAAGAATAGCTTTTCTGGTTTTCATTTTAAACAAAAAATCACTAAAATTTTTTCTAAAAAAGCAACCACTGATAATAAGAGAATAGTTGGTGAAATTGCTTATGCTCCATATGGTGGGATGTTTTTTCATAAATCTATTATTGATGAAATAGGATATCCTAATGAAGATTATTTTTTATATTCAGATGATCATGATTGGAGTTATCGAATAACCAAGGCAAATAAAAAGATTTATTTAGTCTTAAATAGCATCATTGACGATATAGATACATCTTGGGGGTTAATAGATAAAAAAAGCACCACTTTTACAAAAATAAAAAACGCTCCTTCTCTAAGGGTATATTACAATGTTAGAAACCGAATGTTATTCGAAAAGAACTATCTTATAAGTAATAAACTAAGTTATAATATTAACAAGTTTACTTTTACTTTACTTCTATTCTGTTTTTGTTTTAGGAGTAAGAATTTTAAAGTTTTTAAGAAGGCTGTTAATCATGCTAATAATAATAACCTCGTAAAGTTTTAATGAAGATCGCAATTATAAATACATTATATGCACCAAATAAAGTTGGTGGAGCAGAAAAATCTGTACAAGCATTAGCAGAAAATTTTTCTGCTTTAGGTAATGATATTATTGTAATATGCCTTGGCAAAGAAGATGTTAGTTATAAGTTAAATGGGGTAACCATTTATACTGTTAAAATTAAAAATGACTATTGGCCATTTGATACTGCTAATAAAAGTTCTTTTGAAAAATTGAAATGGCATTTAAAAGACGCAAGTAATAATAAATATAATGATTTTTTACACAATCTATTTTTAAGTTATAAACCTGATGTTTTATTTACTAATAATATTAGTGGTTTTTCTACTAAAGTTTGGAGAACTGCATCTAATCTGAATATAAAAATAGTTCATACTCTAAGAGATTATTATTTACAGTGCCCTAAAACAACAAAATTCAAGGGTAATTTAAATTGTTTAACCCTTTGTAATGATTGTAAATTACTGTCTTTACCAAAGAAAAAAGATTCTTCTAAAATTAATTATTTAATTGGGATTAGTAATTATATATTGAATGATCATATTGATAAAGGATATTTTAATGGAGTCGAAAATGAAGTAATCTTTAATGGCTTTGAAATTCCTGAAAAAAAAATTCCTGAAAAAAAAAATACTAATACATTTGGATTTATTGGACAAGTAAATGAATCAAAAGGAATTGAATTAATTCTTGAAAGTTTTTCTAAGATATCTAGTTCTTCTTGGAGATTTTTAATTGCAGGAGCCGTTGATGAAAAATATTTAAAACAATTAAATAAAATAAATAGTAGTGTTCAAATTGAATATTTAGGATACATGGATAGTTCTAAGTTTTTCGAAATGATAGATGTTTTAATTGTACCATCATTGTGGAATGAGCCATTTGGAAGAGTAGTTCTAGAGTCAATAATAAATAAAAAGCCTGTAATAGCAAGTGATAAAGGAGGTATTCCAGAGATTTTATCAAATAATAAGCAATTTATTTTTTCTCCGAAAGTAAATGAATTGACAGTTTTATTAGAAAAAATTATAGCGAATTCAAATTTTTTAGATGAATTTAAATTTGAAAACAAATATTTAGAGAAATTTACTATTAAAAATACCGTTCAAAAATATTTAGAAGTTTTTAATAAAATAATAAGAGATTAGTTTATGAAGGTGAAATTAAATAAATTTTTCTATTGGTCTATTTTGTTTCAAATTATGGCAACACAAGGTGTATTGTCTTTTATCATATTTAAATATTTGGGTAATTGGGAAATTAAAAAAATTCTCCACCCGATCTCCTTTTTTTTAGTAGTATTAGTTTTTATAGTAAAATCTTCAAAAATAATAAAAATAACGATTCTTGATATTCTCTTTTTTGGTTATTTTATAATTTTATTTTTAGTAATGCTCTTTAATATTGACAGTTTAGAAAGTGCTTATATTGTTTTTAGAGAAGTATATTTTGTGTTTATATTAATATTTATTTTTAGTCAGATTGAAATTCGACAAGAGCAATGGAATAATGTTTTGAATTTAATTTTTTATTTATTGATTTTAAATTCAATATTTATATTACTTACCAACTATTTAGGCCCAGAAAAGTATATGATGATGATTACTGGAAAATATCAATGGGGAATAGATCCAGAGTATAAATTTAAAATTTCTAATTTTTATAAATTTTGGAGGTCTCCAGCCTTAATAGGAGATGCAGCTTCAGTAGGGTATTTTAGTGTTATAGGGTATCTTTTAATGGATCAAAACGAAAAGTTTAAGAATAAAAAATATATAGCATTATTTCCTCTAGTCTTTTCTTTTGTTAGAAGTGCTTATATCGTATTTTTTATATATGAATTTTTAAAATTTTTCACAAAAAAGAAAAACCTTAAAATTTTAGTATTAATTTTTAAAATTGGGATGCCACTTTTATTAATATTTGGATTTTTTCTGTCTAAATATGATGTTTTGTCTCTAGAGTCTCTGCAAGAAAGATTTTATCTTTGGGGAAATGAGACAGAAATAGAATACAATTCTCTTTTTGGTGGTGCAATTGGTAATGTTGGTGGAGGAGCAAGAGGACAAGGATTTATAGCTACAATTGATAGTTACTGGTTGTTTTTGTTATTTTCATCAGGTTTAATGGGGATAGGTTTAACTATTTTGTTTGTATATGAGAAAAGTATAAAAACAAATAAATTTTTATTCATTCTAATTTCGTTTTTATTCGCAGGTCTGTTTGTGAGCCTTACACAGAGTTTAGTCTTTCTTGCATTATTTCCATTACTTTTTGTGAGGTTAAAAAATATTAATTAGATGAAAGGGAAATTAAATAAAACTTTTATTTATCTAACTTTTATACTGGGATGCTTTCCTATTCTTACTTTTGGAATGAGAAGTATATTAACCATAGTATGGAGTGTTTTAGGGATATACATGTTTTTTTTATCTAAAAAGAAACTTAAGCTAAGTCTAGATATTTTAATATTTATATTTCCTTATGTATTAATTTCATTATCTCTTTTATATTCAACAAATATAGAATATGGGGGAGGAGTATTATTAAAAATGCTTTCTTTTTTAATTTTCCCAATAATTTTTTATTTAAATAAAGATTATTTTTCTGAAAAAAAGGTTCATAAAATTTTAGATTTCTTTTCTGTTTCTGTTCTAATTCTAATAATATTCCAGGTAACACAGGTTCTAATTAATTTTGACTTTATATCATCAACTATAACTCTACAAGAAATAAAATCAAATGGATATGGTCATATAAATGAAATAGCCTCAGATAAAATAGATCAAATAAAGTTAAGAAGATTCCGGAATTTTATAATAAAAATCTCAAATACTCATACTACATATCAAGGCCTTTGGATTTGTTTAACAATCTTTTATCTTGGTGTAAAGTCGTTTGTTTCAGAAAAAAAAGTTGTAAAAATTATTAGCATAGTTTTAATTGCAATTTTTATTCTATGGCTTTATCTAATTTCTGCAAGAATGCCTTTTATAGCACTTATTGTTTCTTTAGTTTTATTCATTGTAATTTTCTCTAAACTACCATTAAAGAAAAAAGTACAGGTATCACTAATTCCGTTTTTTGTTTTAGTAGGTTTATTATCATTTAAGAATCCGTTTTCTACGAGAGTTAAAGAGTATTATAATACTGGTTTTTCTGTTCTTGGTGAAACATCTCGAGCACGTGATTTTAATTCATCTAATGTAAGAAATGGAGTGTACTATTGTGATGTAAAATTAATAAAAGAAGCTCCTTTTTTAGGAGTTGGTTTAGGGGATATTCAAGATGAATTAGATAAGTGTTATAAATTTAGTCTTGGTGCAAAAGTATATACATGGCATATATATAATTCCCATAACCAATATGCCTTTTTTTGCATTGCTTCTGGTGTTCTAGGGTTAATGTCGTTTTTATCATTGATATTGATCAACTTTTTTAATTCTTATAAGAATAAAAATGTTTTATTATTTTATATAACAAGTATTACGACTTTAGTGTTTTTTACAGAAAACCTTTTACAAAGATCAGATGGCCTATTTTTTTATAGTTTTTTTATAAGTTTGTTATTCTTTAATAAACTAAAAAAAAGTAGATTAAACTTCTAACTCTATAATTGATGTTAGTTTTTTTGCGGACATATCCCAACTAAATCTAGAGGTGTTTTTGTGGCCTTTTTTTACTAGTTCATCTCTTCTTTCTTTATTATTTATAAGGAATTCAAGTTTATCTTTAATGCTCTCAATAGACTCTGGTTCGCAATATTCGACAGAATCAAGGTATACTTCTGGTAAAGAAGTTTTATTAGAAACGATACACGGACATCCACAAGCTTGAGCCTCAAGAGGAGGCATTCCAAAACCTTCAAATAAAGAAGCATATATAAAAATAGATGCACGATTATAAAGCTTTATTAAATCATTATCGTTTAAATAACCAGTAAATATAATATTTTCATTAGCTGATTCTTTGTTTATATTTATTTCGGAAAAAGACTTTGATTTTGCTCCCACAAAATATAGTTTATAATCGGTGTCTAATTGTTGATAAGCGTTAATTATGCGATTAAAATTTTTTCTTGGATCAAGTGAAGAAACTGCTAAAATTATTTTTTCTCGTTTTAAGCTTAAATTTTTAAAATGATTGCTTTGAGCACAGTAGACAACCTCAGTATTATTTATCTTAAAATGCGTCTCGATATCTTTTTTCACATAATTACTAACGGTTATAACTCTTAGCGCATTTCTTGCTGATATAGGCACAAAAATATTATATGCCTTTTGAAATAGGTATGAGAAAGTTTCAGGATAATATTTAAAAGCTAAGTCATGAACATAGGTGATTTTATTTTTATAATATACAGGACCAATACCACCAAAATTAAGAAGAATTGGGTTATTGTTCTTTTTTAAAAAATTAATTAGATCTATTTGTTCCCATAAATGACCTTTAAAGCTTCCAAATTGTTTTACATCGTAAGTATTTAGCTTGTTTTTATTCATTAAATGACCTTTTGGAGCAACAAATACTATTTTTTTATTTTTTATTTCTTTCGGAAAACGATTACAAATTTCAATAGCATATCTTTGAACTCCAGTTGTATTTTGAGTAAGAAAACGCGCGTTTATAACAATCATTATTAATTTATTTGATATTAATTTTTTTTTTGTTCAAAAATAGCTTAACTAATTTTAAGAAAGAAAGATACAAAGAAAAAATATTGATAGTATGGTAAAAATTCTTCATATTTCTAGACCGGTAGCTGGCGTGGGTGTTTATATTTCTTTACTATCCAAGTACATTAATAGTAACCAATTTTCTAATGCAATAATATGCAATACTAATGAAAAAATTATTGCAATTAACAATGATTTAGATCTAAAAATAGATCATTTTCATTGTAATATTAAAAGAGAGATTCGTCTTGTTAACGATCTAAAATGTTTAATTAAAATATATAAAATAGTTAAACAACTAAAACCAAACATTATCCATTGTCATAGTGCAAAAAGTGGTATTTTAGGAAGATTAGTTGGGTTTTTAACTAAAACTAAGACTATTTATACACCACATGCTTATTCATATTTAAGCGCAGAATCTAAAAAACAACAATTTATTTTAAAAAACATCGAAAGATTTTTTAGTCTTTTGCCTTCAACGACTATAGCTTGTTCAGCTTCTGAATACAAAAGAGCTTTAGTTGATTTAAAAATACCAAAAGAAAAAATAGCTCTTTGGAACAACTCAATTGAGAATAAAATTTTATTATCTACGAGTAATTTTTTAACTAAACTTCCAAAAGAATATATTTGTTCTATTGGAAGGCCATCTTTTCAAAAAAATACAGAATTATTAGTTGAAGCTGTAACTAAAATAAAAAATACACACAACAATATACATTTGGTAATTTTAGGAGTTGGTTTTTATTCTCCAACATTAGAAAAAATTGAAAAGAGTATTTTAGATAATAATCTTTCTGAAAATATTACACTAATACCTTGGCTAAAAAGAGACGAGAGTTTAGCAATACTCAATAAAAGTTTAGTATATGTTTCTTCGTCAAGATATGAGGGGTTGCCATATTCGGTTATAGAAGCTTTGTCTTTAAGTAAACCATGTGTTTTAACTAATGTAGATGGTAATAAAGATTTGATAAAAAATAACTATAATGGCTTTTTGGTTAAACAAGATGCAAATCAAATGGCAGAAAGTATAAGTAAAATTTTAGATGACATTGTTTTAAGAAAAAGAATGGCGAAAAATTCAAGAATAGAATTTGAAAATTTATATGATATTAAAAAAAATATAAAAACATTAGAAAACTTATATTTTCAAAAAATAAAATAACTTCAAGAAAATAGATTATTTTTAAGACTTCCGTTATAAATTATTTTAAATATCATAATATTTACTTATTTAGTTTTTGAGATATAATTTGTTAATATGTGCATTATGCTCTTTCGGTGAATTAAATCCAAAGGGTCTTTGTCGTCTAAGTTACCGAACTTATTAGCTTCAGGATGTAAAACTTTAGTCATTACAGATAAAGATAGTGAAATAGAGTTATTGTTTAATTTACAAAATATTGGAACAGTAATAAATTCTTGGAATTTTACAATCATTTTAAAAACTATTCAAAGTATTTTATCTAAAGATATAGATGTTGTTTTTCAAAAAGAAATAGCAAAAGAATTATTCACTATTGATAAAATGATTTATAAAATTTTAAATTAAAACAACCTATATTTGCCGTAAAAAAATAATATTGAATAAAAGATACTCATATTTAATAAAACCATTACAGATTTTTTTGGATGTTTTTATTCTTAATTTTATTACTTATATATTATATGATAAAGAGTATTTATATTTTGGATTATATATTACTTTATTTTGGCTTTTTGAAAGTTATTTCTTTGGTTTCTATAATGTATATAGATATACAAGACCTCTGAGGTTATTGAGTATTTTAGTTAAACAATTCTTAATTTTTATTCTTGGATATTTTGCGTATTTCGGTGTTTTTAGAGAAGGGATCGCAGTTCATAATCAGTTCTCAATTTTAATTTTTATTATTACAGGTATTTCTTTAATAAAGTTTTCATGGCTTTTCTTATTAAAAAGATACAGGTCATTGGGCAATAACGCTAGAACTACAGTTGTTGTTGGCTTCGATGGCTCTTCAAAAAATATTATTAAACTTTTTAAAAGTAAATCTAATTTAGGATATAAGTTCTTGGGTTTTTTTTCGAGTAAAATTTATAAGGACAATGATTATTTAGGATATATAGAAACTGTTTTCGCATATGCTACAAATAATTTGGTTGATGAAATTTATTGTTCATTAACCTCTCTAAGTAAAGATCAAATAAATAAAATAAAAAAGTTTGCAATTGAAAAAGAGATTATTGTAAAGTTAATTCCAAATTCGAATGAGTTATACAGCAAAAATCAAATTATAGAGTATTATGATGATGCTTTACTGGTTTTAAATGTCAAGAAATTACCATTTGAGTTTGCAGAAAATTTTTATGTCAAGAGAATTTTTGATATTGTATTTTCTTTATTCGTATGTGTTTTTTTGCTTTCTTGGTTATGGCCACTTCTATGGATAGTGGTTAAGTTAGAATCAAAAGGGCCTTTACTTTTTAAACAAAAAAGAGAAGGAATAAATGTAGAAAAGTTTGTTTGTTACAAATTTAGATCAATGAGAATGAATAACCTTTCTCATAAAGTTCATGCTACAAAAAATGATAATAGAGTAACTAAAATAGGTTCTTTTTTAAGAAAAACAAGCATGGATGAATTACCACAATTTATAAATGTTTTATTAGGAGACATGAGTGTAGTTGGTCCCAGACCTCATTTAGAAAGCCTGTCTTTAGAATATCAAAAAGATGTTAAGGATTATCTAAAAAGACATATTGTAAAACCAGGGATTACTGGTTTAGCACAAATAAGTGGTTATAGAGGAGAAGTAAAAAAGAAGTCGGATATTAAAAACCGAGTGCGTTTAGATATTTTTTATATAGAAAACTGGTCTTTTTTGTTAGATCTTAAGATTATTATTAAAACCGTTTTAAATGTTTTTAAAGGAGATGAAAAAGCATATTAAGTAGAATGAAAGAGAAATTAGATATTACAGCATCTATCGTGCTATATAATGAAAATTTAGAGGAACTTACAAAAACTGTAAACTGTTTCTTAAGAGTGCCTTTGAAAAAGAGACTTTTCTTAATAGATAACACCCAAAATAAGCTTTTTCAAAATATTTTTAAAAAACAAGAAATAGAGTATATAGCAGTTGGTAAGAATATTGGTTTTGGAGCAGGTCATAATATGGTTAAAGATAGAATTAGTAATAACTCTAACTTTCATTTAATATTAAATCCAGATGTTAATTTTCAGGAAGGAGTTATACCCAATTTGATTATAGAATTAAAGAAAGATGAAAATGTTTCAATGATAGCTCCAAAAGTATTGTTTCCAAACGGAGATCACCAATATTCTTGCCGAAGATATCCACTTCTTTCAGAGTTATTTGCTAGAAGATTTACCTTTATGAAGCCAATTTTTAAATCAACAGTTTATAAAGGTCAGTACAAAGATAAAGACTTAAATAATTCTTTTTTTGCAGAATTTATTACTGGCTGTTTTCATTTATATAAAACCAATGATTTTTTAAAATTAGAAGGTTTTGATGAGCGTTATTTTTTATACATGGAAGATGTTGATATTTGTAGAAAAATAGATAATTTAGGAAAAAAGAAAATATATTATCCAAAAGAAGAAATAACGCATGTATTAAAAAAAGGATCATCAAAAAGTATGAAATTATTTTTTAGGCATACCTTATCTGCTATTAAATATTTTTTAAAATGGTAATTCTAGCTTAAAATTAGCTTTATATTGTAAAAATGAAGAGTTTATAGAGATGTCATTCTTAAAAAAATGAAAATCCAAAGATTTTAAAATATATTTGCAATCACAACAACACAACAATCATGAATGTACTTATTTTAGGTTCTGGAGGTAGAGAACACGCTTTTGCATTAAAGTTATCTCAAAGTAATAAAATCAAGCAACTTTTTGTCGCTCCTGGAAATGCAGGGACACATAAAATAGCAGCCAATATTAGCATAAATCCAACAGATTTTCAAGCAGTAAAAAATACAGTTTTAGAGAATAATATTCAAATGGTTGTTGTAGGCCCAGAAGCACCTTTGGTAGAGGGAATTCATGATTTCTTTCTAGCGGATGCTGATTTGAAGAAGATACCAGTTATTGGCCCTAAAAAAGATGGAGCGTTATTAGAGGGAAGTAAAGATTTTTCTAAACAATTTATGCAAAAGCATGGCGTTCCTACTGCCAAATATCAATCATTTACCAAAGAAAATTTAGAAGAAGGTTTTGCTTTCTTAGAAACTTTAGAACCTCCTTTTGTTCTAAAAGCAGATGGTTTAGCAGCAGGGAAAGGAGTATTAATTTTAAACGCTTTAGAAGAAGCTAAAAAAGAGCTTGAAGAAATGGTTGCCAACCAAAAATTTGGAGAAGCATCATCTACTGTTGTTATTGAGGAGTTTTTAAAAGGAATAGAATTGTCAGTTTTCGTTTTAACAGATGGTAAAAACTATAAAATTTTACCCTCAGCAAAAGATTACAAAAGAATTGGTGAAGGAGATACAGGTTTAAATACAGGCGGCATGGGGGCAATTTCTCCAGTACCCTTTGCAGATGAAGCTTTTTTAAATAAAGTAGAAGAATTGGTAGTGAAACCGACAATTAAGGGGCTGCAAAAAGACGGAATTGATTATAGAGGTTTTATTTTTATTGGATTGATGAATGACAATGGAAATCCTTCTGTGGTTGAATATAATGTGAGAATGGGAGACCCTGAAACAGAAGTTGTTTTGCCAAGAATAGCCTCAGATTTATTTGATTTATTCGAAGGTGTTGCCAATCAGACTTTAGATAAAAAATCGTTTTCAGTAATAGAAAAAACTGCGGCAACCGTGATGTTAGTTTCTGGAGGATACCCTGAATATTATGAAAAAAATAAAGAAATTACTGGTTTTGATGCTGTAGAAGAATCCATTGTTTTTCATGCAGGAACAGCATTTAAAGAAAACAAAGTAGTTTCTAATGGAGGTAGAGTAATGGCGGTTACTTCTTTTGGAGACACAATAGAAGAAGCTTTAGAAAAATCGTACAAAAGTATTGATGCGATTCATTTTGATAAAATGAATTATAGAAAAGATATTGGTTTTGATTTAGTGTAGTCTTAAAGATTACCTTGCTTTTTCAAGAGTAAAAGAAAATTCCGAACCTTCGCCATACGTGCTTTTTAGCAAGATGTTTTCATCATGTGCTTCAACAATGTGCTTCACAATAGAAAGCCCTAAACCAGAGCCCCCTTGTTCACGAGACCTACTTTGGTCTACTCTGTAGAAGCGTTCAAATAAACGTGAAATGTGTTCTTTTTCGATTCCTTCTCCATTATCAATAATTTTAATAATAAATTTTGTGTCATTGTAATTTTCAACGCCTACAATGGTCGTGCCATTGGGTTTTCCATATTTAATAGAGTTTACAATGAGATTTATAAGAACTTGTTCAATTTTTTCGATATCACCTTTTACAAAAACTGGAAACTCATAAATTTTATCAAATTGTAGGGTAAGGTTTCTCTTTTTTGCTTTCATTTCAAGCAAATCAAATACATTTTGAATCAGTTCAAGCATATTAAATATATCAATATTTAGCTTTAGGCCATCATTTTCCAATTTGGCAATCATATCTAAATCTTTGATAACAGCAACCAGCCTTTCTGCACCTTTATTCGCTCTTTCTAAATACTTCATCCGTATTTCCTTATCATTTACAGCGCCTTCCATTAAGGTAAGAATGTAGCCTTGGACTGTAAAAAGAGGAGTTTTTAATTCATGAGCAACATTTCCTAAAAAATCGCGCCTAAAAGAATCTCTTTCTGTTAAATTTTTAATTTCTAAACGTTTCCCTTCTACAAACTTTTGCATGCTTTTAGAGAGTTTTTCTATATCTGTGGTTGTAGATTCTCTTTTAAGATCATTTACATCTAAAATAGAAACATCTTCATATATTTTTTTTAAACGTCTGTAAATAAAGTGTTCAGCTCTATATTGAATAATGAAAAAAGAAATTAAAAAAAGTACGAGTATAGCAATTACAATACTATTAATACCAAATTGTTTGCTATACATAATATATGATATGCCGCCTATAGCCACAGAAAGTAGCGTTAAATAAATAGCCGACCAAAGGGCATACGAGTAAGTTTTTTTTAGTTTCAAAAAAAGTAGGTATTTAATATCTAAATCTAGAATTTAGAAAAAATTTATGTTTCAGATGTTTCTAGTACAAATTTATAACCAACGCCTTTTACCGTTTTAAAATGATCATCACCTATTTTTTCGCGCAGTTTTCTAATATGTACATCTATCGTTCTGCCGCCAACAACAACTTCATTTCCCCAAACGGTATCCAAAATAACTTCTCTTTTAAATACTTTTCCTGGTTTTGAAGTTAGCAAAGAAAAGAGTTCAAATTCTTTTCTAGGAAGAGAAATCTTTTTCTCGGCTTTATAAACAACATAGGCATCTCTATCAATAACAATATCTCCTATTTTATAAGATTCTTCAGTATCTTTTTCATTTTTTAATCTTCTTAACAACGATTTTATTTTACTTACCAGTACTTTTGGTTTAATAGGTTTTGTAATATAATCATCAGCACCCGCTTCAAAGCCTGCAACTTGCGAATAGTCTTCACCTCTGGCAGTTAAAAAAGAGATAATAACGTTTTCGAGTGATTTTATTTTTCTGATTTTTTCACACGCTTCTATTCCATCCATTTCGGGCATCATAATATCTAATAAAATTAAATGCGGAATATTTTTTTTAGCAGATTTTATGGCTTCTTGCCCATTGGAAGCTGTAAATACTTGATACCCTTCATTCTTTAAATTGTATCCAACAATTTCTAAAATATCTGGCTCATCATCAACTAATAAAATTTTTATATCGTTTTTATTCATAACCTCTCTATAAGATAAGTATCAAAAATACTGATAATATATAACAAAAATAACTACTTAACAATCATTTAATCTTTACAAGGTTTCTTAACATTGAAATAATCTACAAGATTTTGTTATACTGTTTAATTATTATTATATTTACTCAATAATATAAAACATATACAGTATGAAAAAAAATTACATTTTAACAGTATGCTTATCTTTAATTTTTAGCGCTGCCTCTTTTGGGCAATATTCTGATTTATTTATTAGCATGTATGCTGAAGGTTCTAGTAATAATAAATTTATTGAAATTTTTAATGGAACAGGCAGTGATGTGGACCTTTCTGATTACATGATCAAAGGATCTAATAATGGAGGTGATTGGAAAGCTACAAGAGATTTAGCATTAACGGGTACAATTGTTGATGGTGATGTGTACGTTATCTCTACAGATCAGGCTGATGCAATAATATTGGCTGCTGCAGATCTTTCTTTAGCATATGAGAGTGCTATCCATTATAACGGTGATGATGCTATTGCACTACTTAAAAAAAATTCTGGTGGTACATTTGATGTTCTAGACATTATTGGTGTGCCTACTGTAGATCCAGGTTCTGGTTGGGATGTTGCTGGAACGACCAATGCAACAGCAAATCATACTTTAACTAGAAAAAACACTATTTCAGGACCAAATACAGATTGGGCAAATTCTGCTGGGACAGACGAAGCTTCATCTGAATGGATTGTTACAGATTCGAACAGTGGATGGGATAGTTTAGGTTCTTATACAGGATCTGGCACTGCTTCTGTAAAAAACAATGCTATTGCAGGATTTGCAACGTATCCAAATCCAATTACAAACAATACATTTACTATTACTAGCAATAGCAGTAGTAAAAAAGAGTTTGCTATTTTTAATGTTTTAGGTAAAAAAGTACTTTCATCAAATTTTTCTGGTGTAAAATCTAATGTTAACGTTTCTGCTATTTCTGCGGGAGTTTACATCTTAAAAGTAACTGAAGATGGTAAAACGGCTACTAAGAAATTAGTAATTAGATAAAACAGTATAAAGTTTTTGTACTAGAAAAGCTCCAAATTAATTTTTGGAGCTTTTTTATTTTCACTATCTTTCGTCTAGAAAAAGAAAAAAATAGTGCTATGAATCTTACCTATAACTTAAATAATATCTTGTTTTTAGATATAGAAACAGTCCCTGAATTTGAAAATTGGAAAGATATTTCAAAAGAAACCCAAGAACTTTTTGAGAAAAAAACACACTATCAGCGCAAAGAAGAATTTACTGCAGCAGCTTTTTATGACCGTGCAGGGATTTGGGCAGAATTCGGAAAAATAATCTGTATTTCGGTGGGTTACTTTATTGATAAGGAAGCTGAAAAACAATTAAGACTTACTTCTTTTTTTGGGGATGATGAGCATAAGATTCTAACAGATTTTAAAGGATTATTAGACACGCATTTCACAAAAAAGAGTCATGTTTTATGTGCACATAATGGTAAGGAATTCGATTTTCCCTTTATAGCTAGAAGAATGATTGTGCATCAGATAGAACTGCCTAATAAGCTAAATCTATTTGGTAAAAAACCCTGGGAAGTTCCTCATATAGATACACTAGAGTTGTGGAAGTTTGGAGACTACAAACATTATACATCCTTAAAACTATTAACGTCAATTCTAGGAGTTCCATCACCAAAAGATGATATAGATGGCAGTGAAGTTGCAAACGTTTATTATAAGGAAAAAAACATACAACGCATTGTAAGCTATTGCGAAAAAGATACCATTGCCGTAGCACAAATTTTATTGCGTTTTAACAATCAAGAATTGTTAAAAGACAAAGATATTATAAGTGTAAATTAATCTTCTAGTTTCATAGAAAGCTCTAACCAACGTTCCTCTTTTTGTTCTAAGCTAGCAATTGTTTTTTGTAGTTCTTCAGATTTTTTAGCAATATCATCAGCTTCAATTTCTACATTTAAAAACTGAGCTTCAATGGTTGCTTTTCTTTTTTGAAGTTTTTCAATATCTCCTTCTAACGAACCAAATTCTCTTTTTTCATTAAAACTTAAAGCGTTTTTCGGATTCTTTTTCTCGGTTTTTTCTATCGTTTTTACTTTCTTGGTTTCTTTTGGAGCAGAAACATCATAGGCTCTAAAATCAGAATAATTTCCAGGAAAATTTTCTACAACTCCATCACCTCTAAAAACAAAAAGAGCATCTACAATTTTATCCATAAAATAGCGATCATGCGATACTACCAATAAGTTTCCTGGGTAATCTAATAAGAAGTTTTCAAGGACGTTTAGCGTAACAACATCCAAATCATTGGTAGGTTCATCTAAAATTAAAAAATTAGGATTCTGAATTAAAACGGCGCATAAATACAATCGTTTTTGCTCACCTCCAGAAAGTTTTTCAACAAAATCATACTGTTTCTTTTTGTCAAATAAAAAGCGTTCTAATAATTGTGAAGCAGAAATTTTTCGTCCTTTAGAAAGGGGAATAAATTCTCCAAATTCTTTTACAACATCAATAACCTTTTGCCCTTCTTTTATATGAATTCCCGCTTGCGTGTAATAGCCAAATTTTACAGTTTCACCCAAAATAACTTTTCCCGAATCTAAAGGAGCCTTTTCTGTAATAATATTTAAAAATGAAGATTTTCCAGTTCCGTTTTTACCAATTATTCCAACACGCTCACCACGCTTAAAAACATAATCAAAACCATCTAAAATTTTCTTATCTCCATAAGACTTAGACACTTTATGAAGTTCAAGAATTTTACTTCCTAAACGCTCCATGTTTATTTCTAATTGAACTTGATGATCTTTTCTTCTTTGATGTGCTTTTTCTTTAATTTGATAGAAATCATCTGTTCTAGACTTCGATTTTGTAGTTCTAGCTTTTGGCTGCTTTCGCATCCATTCTAGTTCTTTTTTAAATAAACTTTTAGCTTTTCCTAAATTGGTAGCTTCTAAAGCTAAACGTTCTTCTTTATTTTGTAAATAGTACGAGTAATTTCCTTTGTATTTGTAGATTTTACCTTCATCTAATTCTAAAATTTCGTTACACACACGCTCTAGAAAGTAACGATCGTGCGTCACCATAAATAAGGTAATTTTTTCTTTTGCAAAGAAAGCTTCTAACCATTCTATCATTTCTAAATCTAAATGATTTGTTGGCTCATCTAAAATTAGTAAATCTGGTTTATTAATTAAAACAATAGCTAAAGACAGCCTTTTTCTTTGCCCTCCTGAGAGAGCGCCAACTTTCAAGGTTAAATCGTCTAATTTTAATTTTGATAAAATTTGTCTGTATTGTGTTTCAAAATCCCAAGCATTGTGCTGGTCCATTAAATCAAATGCCGCCTGGTAAGCGTCACTATCATCAAGGTTTTTTAAAGCTTTTTCATATTGATTAACAATAGAAAGGATTTTATTATCAGTGGCAAAAATAGTTTCTTCAATAGTTAAATCAGGGTTAATGTCATCTTTTTGAGCTAAATACGCAATAGAAATTCCTTTTCTACTGACTACTTGTCCAGAATCAGGAACATCTAAACCTGCAATAATATTTAGGATGGATGTTTTACCACTTCCATTTTTAGCTACAAAAGCAACTTTTTGATCTTTACTAATTCCGAAAGAGATGTCTTCAAATAAAACACGTTCTCCATAAGATTTTGAGATATTTTCTACTGATAAATAATTCACAGAAATAAATTTAATTTTTGCAAAGAAACAAAAAACCCAAGCGTTAACTTGGGTTTTTAATGTCATTTATAAAAATGATTATGTTGGAGAATACTTAATAACATTTTTTATCAAAGATAAAGGATAGGTATGTGTCTGTCAATCCTCATTTATGATGAAATTTTTACCTCCCTATTTACGAGGAGGTTTCTCCCTATTTACAAGGAGGAATTGAAGCATATTTTACATTTTTTTTGGAACTTTTTTCACTTAAAACTATTTTTAGAATCTCTTAATTAATGGTATCTTGCATTCGAAAAATTTAGAAAAAAAAACATGAAAATTATAGTACCAATGGCCGGGATTGGATCTCGTTTAAGACCTCATACTCTTACGGTTCCAAAGCCATTAACAGTGATAGCAGGAAAGCCAATTGTGCAACGTTTGGTTGAAGATATAGCTTCTGTAATAGATGAAAAAATTGATGAAATAGCATTCATTATCGGCCCTGTAGCAAAAGGATTTCCAACAGATACAGAAGAAAATTTATTAAAAATTGCAGACGAATTGGGCGCAAAAGGTACTGTATATGTGCAAGAAGAAGCATTAGGAACCGCACATGCAATTTATTGTGCAAAGGAATCTTTGAGTGGTCCTTGTGTTGTTGCTTATGCAGACACTTTATTTAAAGCAGACTTTACTCTCGATGTTAATGTAGATGGCGCAATTTGGGTTAAACAAGTTGAAAATCCTAGCGCATTTGGTGTTGTAAAATTGCAAGATGGATTTATTACAGATTTTATTGAAAAACCAAAAGAGTTTGTTTCTGATTTGGCTATTATTGGAATTTATTATTTTAAAAGTGGAGAAAAAATTTTAAATGAAATTCAATATTTAATTGATAATGATTTAAAAGAAAATGGTGAATACCAAATAACAAATGTTTTAGAGTCTTTAAAACAACAAGGAGCAAAGTTTATACCGGGTAAAGTAAATGATTGGATGGATTGTGGCAAAAAAGACCCAACTGTAGACACTAATAAACAAACACTTGGCTTTGAGTATGCTGCTGGTAACAATTTAGTCTCTTCGGATGTTGTTTTAGAGAATTCAGAAATTATTCAACCTTGTTATGTTGGCGCGAATGTTGTATTAAAAAACACGAAAATAGGACCTTATGTTTCTATTGGTGAGCATAGTGTGGTAGAAAATTCTACTATAGAAAACTCTTTAATTCAAACGAATGTGCAAATTTCAAATGCAAATTTAGACAATGCTATGATTGGAAACCATGCGAAATATAATGGGAATTACACTTCTGTGAGTATCGGAGATTATACAGAATTACTATAAATGTACGTTATCAGAAAGAACAAAGAAAAAAGAGAAAAGAAGCAATTTGATTATGTTAAGTTGGTTCTTTTCTCTTTTTTCTTTGTTCTTTTCTCAAATAATATTTTTGCACAAGACAGTATTCCAGCAAAAGAAGATTTAACAGAAGAGGCAGAATTAAAATTTCAAGAATTTTTCTTTAAAGCTTTATCAGAAAAATCAATAGGAAACTATCAAAAAGCAATTGAAAATTTAGAGAGCTGTAATCAAATTTTAACAAACGATGTTTCAGTTTATTTTGAATTTTCTAAGAACTACCTATTACTTAACAATACTTTATTAGCTAAAGAATATATAGAAAGGTCGTTGGCAAAAGACATCCATAATCTTTGGATGTTAAAGCATTTTGTTAAAATTTATCAGAAAGAAAGAAACTATAAAGAGGCTATTAAGATTCAGCAGCAGATAGTAGCGATCCATCCAAAAGAAAGAGAGTTATTAGCAAGATTATTGATGTATGACCGTCAATACAAAGAAGCAAGTGCTTTATTGAATGTTTTAGAAAAAGAAAACACATTAACATCCAATTTAAAAAAATTAAAATCTAGTTTAGAAAAGAGAAAAGAAATTTCAGAAAAGAAGATAAATCCATCTGATTTAAGTTCTTTAATCCATCAATTTAAAACCAATAAATCGTATCAAATTTTAGAACAAATCCTGAAAGATTCAACGAATAACGATACTGCTTTATTAAAGTTTTGTGAAGAAGGTATTGCACTTTTTCCTGCACAACCGTTTGTGTATTTAGTAAAAGGAAAAATCTTAAATGATCAAAAAAACTTTCAAAATGCTTTAACTACATTAAAAAATGGTATTGATTTTGTGATTGTTGATGAAATGGAGGTTGATTTTTACACTGAAATAGCCAAGGCATTTAAAGGTCTAGGAAATAGTAAACAAGAAAAAAAGTTCAAGCAAAAAGCTAAAAATTTGAAGAATTAGAAAATGAAGGTCATAAAATACATTCTCCTTTTTACCCTTGTTTTAACTTCCTGTAAAACAAAAAAAAATATGATTGATGCCAATGCAATTGCCAAAGAAATTTCGGCAAGAAAAGTAGCAAAAAAACATATCGCAGCAAATTTTGATAAAGAAACTGTTGATGCAAAATTAAAAGTAAATTTTAACAACGGAAAAACTAAGCAAAGTTTATCTGTAAATATGAAAATTATAAAAGACGAAGTTATTTTACTAAAGGGAACTAAATTTATAACCGTTTTTAAAGCTAAAATTACACCAACTTCAGTAAGCTATTATTCTTCATTGTTTAAAAATTATTTTGAAGGTGATTTTTCTATGATTAAAAAATTATTAGGGGTAGAAATTAATTTCGAACAATTACAAAATTTGTTTTTAGGGCAATCTTTATTAAATTTAAAGGAAGAAAAACAAAATGTAGAAATTGTGAAGAATAGGTATATTTTATCACCAGAAAAACAAGTAGAATTGTTTGATATTTTTTTTACAATAAACCCTTCACATTTTAAATTGGAACAACAATCGATTGTAAAAGCTGTTAAGAATTTACGATTAGATATAAAATACCCTTCTTATAATTTAGTTGATGATGTTGTTTTTCCTGCAGAAATAAAGGTGAAAGCAAAGAATGCAAAATCTTTTACAAATATAGATTTGTATTATAAGTCTGTTGTTTTTGATACGGACGTAAGAATGTCTTTTAATATTCCTTATGGATACAAACGGTTACTATTTTAATGAATAATAAAAAGCTTTATATTCTTTTTTTATCAGGTTTTCTGATGAGTTTCTCTGTTTTTAGTCAAACTAAAAAGGAGTTAGAAAGTCAGCGCAAAAAATTTAAATCAGAAATTATAAAGTTGAATAAATTACTTTTTGATGAAAAGAA